>JAPHRB010000094.1 GCA_026197015.1 Gammaproteobacteria bacterium
CTCTGGAAATCTATTTAAAAACTGTATAATCGCTACTTTCATATTACTGCTAAATCACCAAATATAATGAGCCGGAAAAATGACATTAACTAAGGCTATGCACAGCTCAGGCCAAAATTGATTCATAGTTGTTTATAGCTCATTATTTAAAAATACGCCTTAAAATCATGATTATCCTGAGATTTAAACATAGTTTAATACACATTCACTTTATTTAGTCACCCGTTTATATGAGCAAGTCCCCAAGAACCCAGATTGATCAGATAAAAAAATCTATTCAGCACATTATGCTGAAAGATCAATTTTCAGCTAAACGCAAAGTTCAAAGCATTCAATCACGAATAAATGCAAGTAAACCTGTTGAGCAGGCACTTGTCAATTTGCAATCACATATTGATCAATCAGCTAAGCAATATCAGCTTCGATTACGAAATAAACCGACAACCAGCTACCCTGAAGAACTGCCTGTAAGCCAGAAACGAGATGAAATCATACAGGCTATTAAGCAAAATCAGGTGATTGTTATTTGTGGAGAAACCGGTTCAGGAAAAACCACACAATTGCCCAAAATGTGCCTCGACGCGGGTTTAGGCATACGCGGTATGATTGGGCATACCCAACCACGGCGTTTAGCCGCTCGCTCTGTTGCTAATCGTATTGCCGAAGAACTTAAAACTGAAACCGGTGATGCTGTAGGTTATAAAGTTCGATTTAGTGATGTACTGAGCGATAAAAGCCTGATTAAGCTAATGACGGATGGAATTTTATTATCTGAAATTCACCACGACGCTTTTCTTAATAATTATGACTGCATTATCGTTGACGAAGCTCATGAACGTAGTTTGAATATCGATTTCTTACTCGGTTATTTGAAACGCCTTATTATTAAACGCCATGATTTAAAAATTATAATCACTTCCGCCACCATCGATCCTAAGCGATTTTCAACGCATTTTAATGACGCACCAATTATTGAGGTCTCTGGCAGAACTTACCCTGTTGAAATTGAGTATCGTGATACAGAGTCTGAAGACGGAGAATCAAGAGATTTGCAATGTTCAATTGCCGATTGTATAGATGAAATTTCACATCGTGATCGCGGTGATATTCTTGTATTCCTAAGTGGTGAAAGAGATATTCGAGAAACCGCAGATTACTTATCTAAACAGAATTTACAAAATACAGAAATTTTACCTTTACTCGCTCGCTTATCTGCTACTGAACAAAATAAAATATTCAAAGGCTCCGCAAAACGACGCATTATATTGTCCACTAATGTGGCAGAAACATCTCTCACCGTACCGGGTATAAAATATGTAATCGATACCGGCCTTGCTCGTATATCACGTTATTCCTGGCGCAGTAAAATTCAGCGATTACCTATAGAAAAAATATCGCAGGCTTCCGCCAATCAACGGAAAGGCCGTTGTGGACGAGTAAGCGCAGGCGTGTGTTACCGACTTTATTCAGAAGATGATTTCAATCTACGCAAGGAATTCACCGAGCCCGAAATTCAACGAACTAATCTAGCTGCCGTTATTCTTCAACTGGAACATATGCAATTAGGCCATGTAGAAGACTTTCCCTTTGTTGAGCCACCCGATAGCCGATTAATTACTGATGGTTATAAACTATTACATGAACTCGGCGCTATAAATAACCACCACAGGATAAGTGACATTGGAAAACAACTTGCTCGTTTACCAATTGATCCGAAACTGGGTCGTATTTTAATTGAATCCGTAAATGAAAACTGCTTAAACGAAAACCTGATTATTGTCTCTGCTTTAGCTGTACAGGATCCTCGCGAGCGCCCTCTAAACAAACAACAGACTGCTGATGAAGCGCATAAAAAGTTTATAGATAAGCAATCAGATTTTATTAGCTGGTTGAATATATGGACTCAATATCATTCTGCAAAAGAAGAATTAAGTGGTAACAAGTTGCGTAAATGGTGTAAAGATAATTTCATTTCATGGTTACGTATGCGTGAATGGATTGATACTCACCGTCAAATTAAAAAAATGCTAGTTGAACTAAAATTAAAATTCAACTCAAATACTGCCGATTACACTCAAATTCACCGAGCTTTAATAACCGGTTTTCTGAGTCAACTTGGCTTTAAAGATGAGGGCCATGAGTATCAGGGCTGTCGACAACGAAAATTTCATATTTTTCCTGGCTCGGGTCTTTTCAATCGCGGCCCAAAATGGGTTGTTGCTTCAGATATAGTTGAAACACAGAAAGTTTATGCTCGTCATCTTGCTAAAATTGAACCTCAATGGGTTACCGATAAAGCAAGCCATTTAATCAAACATAGTTACGCAGAAGCCCACTGGGAGAAAAAATCAGCACAGGTTTCTGCGACACGCAAATCCACTTTATTTGGCTTACTTATAAACCCCGGAACAAAAATTAATTATGGCCCTGTAAATCCACAAGAATCACGTGAAATTTTTATTCGCAGTGCGCTAATACAGGGTGACTTTGATTGTAAGCATGATTTTTATTTAAAAAATCGAAGTCTTATTAACGAAATTGAAAACCTTGAAGCCAAGTCCAGGCGACAGGATATTCTGGTTGATGACAATGATTTATATGAGTTTTATGACCAGTTATTACCTGATTATATATACAGTGGTCCTCAGCTCAATAAATGGGTTAAGAAAAATAACTCCGATAAATTAATATTAAAAATTGATGATTTAATGAAAAAAAATGCAGATCATGTTTCTGATGATTTGTTTCCAGATTCAATTTTGATTAATAACATTCAGTTTCCCCTGGAATACCACTTTGACCCAAGCGATCACTGTGATGGCATTACACTCATAACACCTGTTGCTGGCCTGGCATCATTAGACCCAACAATATGTGACTGGTTAGTGCCTGGCCTGCTGTTAGAGAAAATGACCGAACTCATTAGATCATTACCCAAACAGCTTAGAAAAAACTTTGTACCCGCACCTAACTTCGCAGAAATTTGTTTTGATGCGTTAATCCCTGGCAGCACATCACTGACATCATCTATGTCATTACATTTAAAGAAAATAACTGGCACAGAAATCCCCTATGATGCATGGCAGGAAAATAAACTAGCCGATTATCTTCACTTTAACTATCGCGTTATTTCATCTTCTGGAAAAACATTAAAACAGAGTAGAAACCTCTCTCAACTGCAGCAGGAATTCTCATCGTATACAGACACGAGCCAGACAAAACCTCAAACTAACAATATTGAAAAAGATAATGTAACTAGTAGTGACCTTGATAAACTAACTGATGATGTTGAAATCAATAACAATGGCATCATTATTAAGGCTTACCCTGTTTTGGTAACCAATAAAAAACAGATAGACATTCGCATTATTAACTCAGAGAAAGAAGCACAGAAAAAACATTTTGAAGGTTTGAGGCAATTATTTATTAACGCCCTGCCTCAATCTGTTAAACATATTAAAACTTGCCTGTCTAAACAACAAAACTTATGTGCTAAATACCTGCCAATAGGCAATTGTGAGCAGTTAAAATTACACATAACTTATCGAATATTTGATGAGCTTTTTACTCGGCACCTTCCAAAAACAGAAAACGAATTTAATCAAATTTTAGATAATAGAAAAGACATAGATGATTTATTAAATAAGATATTACAACAGCTAGTGACTATTCTAGACATCTATCATCAACTAAGGAAAAGACTTAAAAACCCACCTATTAACTGGCTCGATTCACTAACTGATATCCAGGGACAGCTGAATAACTTATTACATAGTGATTTTGTTCTACTGACGCCTCAGGAAAACCTGAAGAATTTTACGCGTTACCTTAGTGCTATTGATAAACGCCTGGATAAAATACAGGCTAATCCAGAGCGTGATAGAAAAGCTCGAATTGAAATATCTTCTCTTTGGAATGAATACAAAAAACGCTCTGATACTTTGCTCAAAAACAATCAATATTCAGATCAACTGAATAACTACCGTTGGTTACTGGAAGAATATCGTATCTCTCTTTTTGCACAGGAAATTAAAACACTAAGCCCAATTTCTGCTAAACGGCTTAAAAAAGCATGGAATGAAATTTCTGACGTTTAATCTCTACATTATTTTTTTTTAATACCGTCTGTCATTTCTAAACTCAGCTTCTATACTCAGATTTGATATACTTCAAAATACACTTATTAATACGTGATATGCTGGTTAACACATGAAGACTTTTAAAATCACATTCAAACTTTATTTGCAGCTGACTCTGTTAATTTACTCTGTCCTTGTTAGTTTCTTTCAGTCCAGCTTTGCAGAGCCTAAAGGTGAAGATTTATACCTTGAAAACTGCGCTATTTGTCATGGCACCGACGGTCAGGGTGGCATGGGTATACCTATATCTCTAGATGATTTCCTTAAATCCGCATCAGAAGACTATATCAAAAAAACTATTCGTCTCGGTCGTCCAAACCGTATTATGCCTTCTTTTTACTGGATGCCTGAATCAGATATAAATAAAATCGTCTCGTATCTGGGTAGCTGGCGAAAATCTCCCGCCCCGATATGGGACTCAAAACCCGTTAAAGGTGATCAGCTAGCTGGGGAACTTGTATATAAAAACAAATGCGCAAGCTGTCATAGTGAAAATGGGCGAGGTGGTAAAGGCTCAGGTTTACATTTTTCGCGCTCAAATGGCATGATTATTACACCACCTGCCTTAAATAATCAGGGCCTCTTAAATTCTGCTCCAGACGCCATGCTTCATTATATTATATCTAATGGACGTAAAGATACGCCGATGCCCTCGGCTAGCACTCTTGGCCTGTCAAAAACTGATATTAATGATCTGGTCAGCTATATACGAAGTTTTCATTTAAAATCAATTATTCACAAACCTCTGTATAGTGAAGAGCCTGCCAGTTTGATACAGGAATCACCATACTCTTTTGATGAAACCGTCGAAAATGTTAAACGTGCTATAACCGGATCTAATTTTGTGCATATACGAGATCAGGCTTTAACCAGTGGTTTTGATATTGAAACAAAAGATTCACCACGGCAGACTATTATCTATTTTTGTAACTTTAGTTTTTTATATGATGCTTTAAAAATTGATCCTCGAGTAGGTATGTTTTTACCCTGCCGCATTACCGTCACTGAACAGCAGGACAAAGTACTAATGATGAGTATAAATCCTAAACATTTAAGTCAGTTATTTAACAATGATGCACTTGATGAGTCCTGTGATCAGATGTATGAGGTATATAGCGGCATACTGGAGGATGCCAGCCTGTGAAACTCATATTAAGAAAATTTGCCCTGCTTTTAGGCCTTCTTGGCTTAATTATAAGCTCAAATAGCTACTCTGTTGTAACCGGAGAAATGATAATGGTACGCTCTGCAGAAGCGTTCCCGGAAACCATGTCTCTCTTACAGGAAGCTATTCGTCATCAGGGCTATCAACTCAGTAGAGTACAACGGGTTGATGTGGGTTTGAGCGCAAAAGGTTACGCAACTGATAAATACAGGGTTGTATTTTTTGGCAAAGGTAACGAAATTCAACAAATTTCTGCTAAATACCCCCAATTAATACCCTATCTTCCTTTAAAAATCGCTATCTTTGCTGAAGATGATAATACGATCCTTATCAGCGCTAACCCATCAACCTATAATGACCTTTTCAATATACCTGAATTAAAACCTACTTTTGATAAATGGTTTATTGATATAACTAAAATAATGAAATCTGTGCAAATTCAAAATTGACAGCTATTATTAGTATTTAATCTTTAATAAAAAATAATAACTATGTCAGCAGAAAATAGAAAACACTTACGTATCGGCTTAATTGTAGATATTGAGCTAACTTTACCAGGGCAAGAACCGGTGGATGTTCGCACCAGAAACATCAGTGATGGTGGTCTTTATCTTATTCTTGATAATATAGAGCTACCTGGTGTAGATACCGAAGTTAAAGTTCGCCTGAAAAATCAGCTAGGAGATGGAGAAGAACCCCCTGTTAACAGAGCAAAGGTCGTCAGGCATGAACCGGATGGAATCGGCCTGGTATTCCTTGAATAACAGCTAATCAGACCATACTTAGATCTCGACAGAAGCACTCTAAATGGTCTCGAAAACCTGATCAGGCGTTAATATTAACGCCTGAACCGATATCGACACTGCACATCTAAATTCAAAACACTCACTTGCAAGTTATAAATTAAACAGCTCTTACCTAAAAAACCACGTATTTTTAAATTATTACGCACTATAAACACAGCGAATTTCAAAAGCTTAAAATATATGATTAAGTGGTAAATATAACCACATTAACTATAAAGCATGCGGCGTGTGTCTTATCATTTCACTTTCTAATGCCCATTAGCTATTTTAAACGGCATGTTGAGAGTTTCAACTGCTAACACCTGCATTCTATAATCTTCACGCCTTATCCCATCGTAACTTTAAAGTGAGCTGCGTGGCAATATAGCTGGTGGTGAAAAGTCTTTGTAATAACTTATAAATACTTATTGTATTAAAGATAACACTATACGCCGAAGTATTACGCCTGATGCAAATATTTAAGTCTATTGATTAAATAGAAAACCATTAATTTTTTACTTTCATTAATTTCAAAACTGGTTCGTTTAGCTCTATATCATCACTAAAACCAGAGACGAGTAACACTCGATTGCCTGTACTTGCCAGGTTACACATTTGAGCAACCTCATTACATAATCCCTGCCAGTCATGTGTTATTTCTTCTTTAATATAGATAGGTACAACTCCCCAGCTCAAAGATAAACGTCTACACACCACTTCATTAGAACTAACACCTATAAGTGGAGCGCTCGGCCTATCGGCGGATAGAACACGGGCTGTTGCGCCACTTCGAGTGGGTACAATTATCCCTTGCAACTTTAACTCATGAGCTAAAGACTTCACTGCTCTTGCTATCGCCTTTCTATCTGGCTCTATCATCTCCGCAATTTGCTCATAGTCACTTTCACCAAATTTACCGTACTCCCATTGGTAAGCCTCCATTTCACGCAATATTTTATCCATCATATTAACTGCTAAGATTGGGAATTCACCGCTAGCTGTTTCGGCAGATAACATAACCGCATCGGCACTAGACAAAGCAGCAGTAGCTACGTCACCCACTTCAGCTCTAGTTGGTTTTGAACTGACTATCATTGACTCAAGCATTTGCGTGGCAACAATAACAGGCTTAGCATGCAATCTCGCTTTATTAATTAGTTCCTTTTGTATTAATGGAACCTGTTGCGCAGGCATTTCTATACCCAAATCACCTCTTGCGACCATTATTCCATCAGCTGCAGACAGTATACTTTCTATACACTTTACTGCTTCTGGCTTTTCTATTTTTGCAATTACTGGAATATTTCCGCCCGCTTTAGTAACAAAACGTTTTAATGTATTAATACATTTTTCATCACGCACAAAACTCAGAGCTAAAAAATCTGCCTCCAACTCAATCGCCAGCTCAGAATCTCTTTTATCTTTAGCTGTAAAACTATTAGTTGAAATATTAGAATCCGGCAGATTAAGTCCTTTTTTATTTTTTAAAATACCTCCGTATTTCACCTCACATTTAACTTCCTTATCTTTTATAGATAACACTATTAATTCTAGCTTCCCATCATCAAGTAAAATCCTTTCTCCTTTTTTTACATCTTTGTATAAGCTTTTATATTGAGATGGTATCAATCCCTCTCTTCCAACAGAAGCGGAACAACTTACAACAACCTCATCACCTGACTTAATTTCAATTTCACCCTGCTCAAACTCCCCTACACGAATTTTGGGGCCGCATAAATCCATCAGAATTCCTACATACGTTTTTTTTCGCTTTGAAATTCTTCTTATTTTTTCGGCCAATAACCTATGTTCATCATGTGTACCATGAGACATATTTAATCTGAATATATTAGCTCCCTCATCGATCAACTCAGATATTTTTTTATCACTCTTTGTTGCAGGACCAAGGGTTGCTATAATTTTTGTTCTTCGCCAGTGTAAGTGTATTTTTTTTGTATTCTCATTTGGCGACATAGTTTCTCTCATGTTTCTTTATATACTTGAGCATTAAGTGTAGTTCATATATTGAATTGTGGTTTTACGCTGCCGCCTGTTATTAACTAAATTAATTTTAGAATGTATTATTTAATATTCTGAGGCATTTGTTCACAATCTAAACAATAGTGAACTATAGGGATTTAGGCTTTGGGTACTAGCTACTACTAATCATTAAGAGTATGGCCACGACAATCACCACCATAAGACTGTATTTAACGCTCATTATTTAATCCTTTAATAATGTTTAATATTTTTTACTTATTCATTGTTCAAGATACAAAAATATTTTCTCTAGTTTAAACAACTGCTTTAGTGTCACGCAACACACATTCACACCTCTTATCATTAGCAGGTGAATTAAACTTATTTTTTACAGGTTGATAAAAACTTCGCAGAAGGACTGTTGCAAGGATTAGCTGAGAAGCTTTTAGTTTTTTTGGCTTCACTCTTTACTTCTGGCACAACCCTGGGTTTTACTTTCTCAACAACAGGGGCTGGGTCTACTATTTCTTTTTCAACAGCCTTCTCTCGAGCTTTTTGTTGAGCTTTTTCGGTAGCTAATGCCTCTAATCTGATGCGTTCTTCACGTAACAGGATAAGGCGCTGAGCCTCCAGTTTAGCCTCATTTTTTTCTGCCTTTAGTTGTAATTTACGCTCTCGTGCACGGGCGCTCGATTCAGCCCTCTCAGCTTCTTTAATTCTCGCTCTGGCTTGCTGTAATTTTTTTTCTGCGCGCTGTTCCTGTTCGGCCAGGATTTCAGCGGCTCTTAACTCTGCTGCACGTATATCCTGCTGAACCTTAGCTGCTGTTATAGCTGCATCACGCTCTCTTTCAAGCGCTTTAGTTACCGCAATAGCAGCATCACGTTCTTTTTGTAATGCCTTCAACTCACGGTTTTCAGCCTCTAACTGTGACTGCTGACTAACGTTTTGCTGCATCATTTGCTGGTTATTTTTAGTGCCGAGCATCATCCATGCAAAAACCATCATGATAACAGAGGCAAAAAACATGCCTGCAACAATCCCGATAAGGACCATATTTAGCCCTTTTTTTGGATTATCTTCTATATGCACAATCGGGTATACATCATCGTCATTTTTCCTACGTGACTGATAAGGCGCAACATTCTCATCAGATTTGTTAACATTAGAATCTTTAATCTGTACTTCTTCAGTGGCACCTTCATCCACAACCGAATTTTCTTCTTTATTTGCGCTAACTGCCGCTGTAACCTCTGCCTCTGCCTCTGCCTCATTTTCGTGATGAGGTGCACCTTTACTTAACTCTGGCTGTTTTACTTTAATTGGTGTTACATTTGAATCATCTGCTTCTTTTTGCTTTTCTGAAACAGGACTTAATGTCTGAGATTCAGTTCGCATCACAGGCACAGCCTGGTCGGCACTATTTACAACGCTAGATGCTTGCATACTAGCCTGCGTAACTAACTTTTCTTCTTTTTCAACCGAGTTTTCTTCGTCAACCGATATATCACTGGTTTCTTCTAATGGTTGCTTACTTATAGACGCATTATCATATTTTACAACTTGCTCACTAACTTTCTGTTGCGTCTTTTCCTGAATAGTATCTGACGCTAACGCCGCTTCTTTAGTCTTAATTTCACCAGATGGCTTTATATCAGTTGATGCATGTTGCGCATTGAACGTTGGAATTATACTGTTACTGTGTTGCTCCCTCACCACATCATGAACCAGTTGTTCATTAATTACTTTCTTCTGTTCGGCAAAACCATAAACTAATGCTGTGTCGCACAACAAATTAATTAAACGAGGCGTACCACGACTATATTTAAAAACGGCCTCACAGGCTGCATCTGTAAATATTTGATCACTAGAGCCCGCAACACTTAAACGATGGTGTATATATGACTTTGTTTCTTCAATACTTAATGACTCAAGATAATAATCTACCGCAATACGTTGTGCAAACTGCATTAATTCTGGCTTGCGTAAGGTTTCTCGTAAGGCCGGTTGTCCCGCCAGAATCACCTGTAAAACCTGATCTTTGTCGGCATTAATATTTGATAACATGCGCAGCTCTTCTAATGTGTCTGCTGTCATGTTCTGTGCTTCATCAACAATAAGCACGGTATGTTTGTTCACTGAATACTGCTCAATCAAAAAATCAATGAACATCTGATGCATTTGAGCTTTGCTTTTACCATCACCATCAAGGCCAAAAGCCATTAACACCCAGTTTAGCAATTCACCAAATGACTGATGGGTATTGGTTATTAAACCCACTCTAGTATCATCACCCAGTTCAGATAACAATCGGCGTATTAGTGTTGTTTTGCCTGCACCTGTATCACCGCAGATCACGCTGAATCCAGCCTGGTTCATCATTCCATATTCTAAAAGCGTTAACGCCCGTTGATGCTTAGGGCTCAAATATAAATAATCCGGATCGGGCAATAAAGTAAATGGCTTTTCCGTAAGCCCGTAAAAAGATTCATACATGGTTATCACAAGCTCCTGACTTGTATACTTCTAATTGCGTTAACAAACGAATAATGTCTGTCATTGGCATAAAAGACAAACAGTTAATGCTAATATACTGATTTTTCTCAGAGTCATTATATACTCTGCCATGTTTTCCAGTCAGACTTATTCTCTGATATGTGAAACAAAGCAGCTACCACATGCCTGTCATACTTGGCTTCAGACTGTTCCAATAAGATATCTAAGACCTCCTTAACAGGCCTGCCTTCTCTATATGCCCTGGAGCTTGCCATTGCTACAAATGCATTAGCGACAGCCAAAATCTTTGATTCCAGTTTAATCTCATTCGACCGCAGACCTTTTGGGTATCCGCTTCCATCGAGGCGTTCATTTTTTTGTGAAATAATTTCCACAACGGGTCCATTAAAAGAAAGCTCAGATAGTATATCTACAGCATAATCAATATGCTTTTTCAATTGCTCTGACTCAATATCTGTCAAGCCCTCCAGTTTTGTCAATATTTCCTTAGGCACAAATAATTTACCTATATTGGCTAATAACGAAGCCATTTCTAATGTTTCTAGCTGTAAATCATCTAATCCAAGCTCATGAGCAATCTCTATTGCTACCTCCCTGGTGCGTGATGAGTGGTTAACACAATAAGGGTCATGCATATCGACGGCCTTAACAAGCGTTCCGATAATCCCTCTCCCTAGCTGCTGACGTTTTTCTTCCTCTTTTTTCAATTCAGTTATGTCATGTAACACATATAAAATAGATTTTTTATACTCACCTGCTGTTAAGCGCACCGTTGAAACATGATAAATGCGTTCACATTCATTGATCTGTAATGACATAACACAAGAATCATTATTTTCACGACCACTAGCATGTAATGCTTTTGTCGTATCTTTACCCAGAACACTTTTTAATGATTTTGTTTTAATTTCAGCAACATCCATATTCAATGCTTTAGAAAATGCCGTATTTATAAAAACAATTCTTGATGTCTCATCAACTAACATAATATTATCTTTTATGTTATCCGTTACCGAATCGAGCAAATCAGTTCTCGCTTCAAGAGTATCACTTAATAACTTCAATCTTAGGCTAGTACTATGCCGCCAAATTGCGATAAAAGCTGTGGCTATTACAAGTACAAACAGACTAAAAGTTGTTAACAAAAAAACCTGATGTTCATTTGATTCTGCTAACGCTTCAGATGCAGATATTTTTTGCACTAACCGCCACGGACTATTTTTTATTTTTCGTCCTGTTACTAAAACATTATTACCCTGATAATCACTCATTTCTTTAAACCCACCAGGAGTATGGTAAGCATAAGAAGATGCAAGCAAATTATTATTATCAGGGCGACGATGAAATAATTTAAAATCTCCTTTAACAGGGCTAATGTATACCAGGCCAGGCCCATCCCGACTGACCAATAAACTTTCATCTGTTTTTGTCACGCTTTGTTTATTTCTTAATATGGGATATAGATCTTCCTGTGGATTTAATAATAAAATTATAGAGCCAACAGGTGATGTTGCTTGCATATCCTGTATTTCAAACACAGGCATAACATACCCATACACTGGTTGCTGTCCGCTCCCTGAATATAGATCAATAATTTGCGCTCTGGCTGTATCAAAAGCCTTTTTAAACAAATGATTATGTTGTTCAATCGTTTTAGAAAAGCCGCTTGTAGACATGACCAACTGGTGTTTAGAGTCTAATATAGCAAGACCATATTCACTTACCTTGCTTGTGTTTGGCTTATTAATCGAGCCAGTATTTTCATCGAGTCCAAACCGAACAGCACTCGCTCTCAACAAATTTCTTACGTGCGCCTGCAAACCACTTAAAACAACTTCATCAATCTCATTACGATTCCTGTACTCAGTTAAGAACAACTTTAAGCTGGAATTATCTGCCAATTCACTTAATTTATTTTGCGTTTCATTTAGATAGTCTTCAATATCCGACACTCTTATTTCTGCCAGTAATGCCAAACGCGATTGCCAGCCAAGCAAATCTCGATTACGCTCTTTTTCTGCATACTCAAATATAAGCCATAAACTTATTACAATAAATATTATCAGTAAAAAACTCGCTATCTTCGCCGATAGATTTAACTTATAAGCAATATTATTAGATTTCATCTTGTTTTTCTTATTTTAACCATTATCAAACTATAAACATCTTTACATTTACCTGTCATTACAATTCTAATCAACTAAATTATTGCGGTAAAAACATCCACCACTTTTTATCATTGAGCGCATAAATCGGAACATAGTGTAAAACATGTTTATGTGATATCACTTCATCAACCTGATTATCCATTATCAATATGTCATTTTTTGTATTCAGTGCTAACACCGCATGCGGAATCCTTAAGTTGGTATCCTGCAAAACAACCAGTCTTATTCCGCTCATATTAAAGCCCAGTATTTTCAATGAAAGCATTTTCGTGATTGCGTAATCCTCACAATCACCATTGTTATATAAGAATTCTCGGGGAGTCGCCCAGTAATCTTTCAAGCCATAATTTTCTATATCTAAAATATAATCATGTTTATTAGCATAAAGATTGACTTCTTTTATTTGCCTGGCCTTAGATAAGTGGCGAATACTTTCTAAAAATTTCATCCAGTTTTTTACATGACATTGATCCAGTTTACTGGTTTCACAATTGCCTTTTGGCGCACCCTGTTTGATATGCCTTTCTAACACAGATAACCATTGAGGAAACATTTGTAAACTTTTTCGCTCATTTTCCTGATATCCAAATAACCCGCCAATAGCCACTTCACTATATATACAAACAAACACAACACAGAGGCGTTTTAAATAAGAGTTTTTAATATTTAACATATAACCTGTCTTCATTCAGAACCGCTCATTTTATTTTAAATTCCAACTAAGATCTGCCAGTAAATATAATAGCTTAGATCACCCATTAGAACATTCAGCCTTTTCTCTCAAAACAGATTACCAGCAAGTAAAGTATTATCATCTGCCTATAAAATCACTCAAGTTCACTGTTTTCCTTGTAAAACATCACAAAAAACGTCAATATCACGCAAAATTTACTTTGTTTTGAGGATATTTAAATGATCAGGAGCATATTGCTATCAACCTGCTTATACGCGGCCCTAATAACACCTGCGGCTTACGCTGAAGATGCTATTGATCCAGAAACTTTATTCAATGAAGCAATGCGATTTCGTCAGGATGGGGATTTATTTAAGTCCATAGAAATTTTTGAAACTATTTTAAGCAATCAACCTGGTTTAAATCGTGCACGCCTCGAACTGGCTATCTCTTACCACCTGACACGACGTTATGAAGATGCGAAAGAGCAGCTAAGCCTGGTTTTAAATGATCCGGAAACACCAGATGAGGTTAAATTATCAATAACTGCTTATTTGGCTCAATTATCTGGTGATATCAAAACAGCTGCTCAGCGATCTACATCTTCAATGTATATCTCTGCAGGTCTATTTACTGACTCAAATATAAACCTCGGACCTGGTAAAGATATTACCGGTGTGACTCCTGAGTCCACTGAAAACAGTGGCAGTGGCGGTCAGTTTATGTTCACTTACTCTCACCGCTCACGCGCCGGTCAGGCGTTACATATAAATAATTCCATTGTAGATTTTGAGTGGCAAACACAGGCATCTGCTTACAGTAAGGCTTATGGATCAGGCGATACAGACTTCAATCTGTCTGTTTTAAGCCTTAACTCGGGCCCCGCCCTAATAGCTGAAGAAAGATGGCGTGCTGCATTTAATTTTAAATTAGATAAACTTGTATTTGGAAATGATGACTATGCAGAATATGTCGGTATTAATCCATTTTTCACATACAGCATTATGCAAGATCTTGAGATCACCATCGAAAATACGACAACAGCACGTGAATACGACCAGACGGCAGATCAGGGCTTGACCGGCACCATGACCATGTGGGGTATAGATATAGCTCAGTTTTATGCTGATCATTTAATCGGCGTTCAAGCCGGTATTAAATACCACGACAATGGCGCAAAAAACGGCAACCTTCACTCAACTGGCAGCGAGATATATCTCGGTGGTCAAATGCCTGCATGGACAAATGCCCTGGCCTATTTAACAATTAGCTCTCGCGATTATCGCTATAAGGCACCGGATGGCGTTATTAGTACGACTATAAACCGTGATGAAACCGAGCTACTTGCGGTATTAGGCGTGAGCCATGATTTCAGATCCGGCATGTTTAAGTCATGGACATTAAATGCACAATATACATTCACAGATAATGACTCTAATTTAGACGCATTCACCTACGATCGTAATGTGCTCGAAATCAATATGCGCCGCTACTTCTTCTAAAATTAACTTTTTTGTAAACATTACCGACAATACTCAATTTCTGCTGTCGGTAGTATTTACAGGTATTTTATTGACACCAATAAATACAATTCAAATATAACTTTAAAGATCTTTTAGCTAATTATTTTAATCAATAAAATCAATTAGTTAAAACCCTCTTATTTTACACCCCCTCAAACGAGGGATGGACACTTTAGCTATAATAATTATAATTAAGGTGTTGTGCGGAGAAGCGCCCTGAAACAGGCATATGAGATTTTCATTCATAAGCTGGCTAAGCAACTGTTTAAAGTACCATTAATTATTTATGGCACTTTGTTTGCATGTTTCTATATATAAAATTAGGTTATCAATACAATGAAAAAAACATATTTACTAACATTCGCAATATTCCTGTCGACTCAGGCGATGGCAGTTGAACAGGATTCTGTATACACATGGGGCGCATGGGCTGAAGGCATTCAACCGGCTGCTGGCCCCGTTGCTAAAGTTACACCGCCACCGGCTCAAACACCTAATATTAATTTTCGACCAAATGAAAACTCTGCTTTTTTACGTGAGGCAGCCATAGTTTTTCGTGTTGCGCCCCCAGTGATAACTGGTGCAGCACAAGTGCCTAATGTTGTTATAGCTCCTTCTAGCGTACCTACAACACCTATTAGTAGTTTATAAATTAAGGAAATTCACCTCGGTGATATGAATATTTTTCAGGATTATATAAGATGAAAAAAATTAAGTTACTCTTAGTATCCGTATTAACTTTGGCATCTAGCCATGTTTTATCTGCAACTATTAGTGTTGGCCCTTACCTGCTTGAAACAGATGCCGCGGCTACCTCTGCTTCATTTACGGGCTCTGTATTTGAAAATGTTTCTGGTGCAATGTCCGATAATCAGGTTAATACATATATTAAAGGCACATCTGTAGATGCAGCTGTTTCTTTAGGTTTTGACAATATTTCACTATCAAATCAAGATGGTAATGACCTGGCGTTATTCTTTCTTACTGCAAATAATACAGTTTCCATAAATCTTAACGGCACCACACAAGCGTATAATTCAAATCAGTTATTTGTTAACCCCGATGATCCTTTTGTAGATATAGGTGAAAAGTACCTGGTAAATAATGTTGCATTGTCAGATGGGACTAGCGGTTTTTTTGATCTTTCAGTTATCTTTGTCGATCTGGATACTTTTGGCATTGGACTCAACGATAGCTTAAACAATATAACAATAGATATTGGAAATGGAACATCATTTCTAAATTACGCCATTGGGCTAAATGAAACGGTGGTTACCGCCGTTCCAGTTCCAGCTGCATTCATTCTATTCTTATCAGGTTTAACCGGGCTAGGCCTGCTTAGCAGAAGAAAACGCTAAACTACAAATAACACTCTAATATAAAAACCCGCCTAATGCGGGTTTTTTAGTTTTTATCCAGCCATTCAACAACTTGCTTCCAGTGCAGTCTATCTATATACGCATTTTTACCTTTTAACTCATGCACACCCATACCTTCCTCTGTCGCTCTCAGGTAATTTTGTGAATCCCTCAGTCGAGCAACCACTGGTATATTTAATGAACTTAAAAATCGCTCCAGCGACTGAAAGGCGATGGTATTTTTTTTTACACGATTTGCGACAATTCCAATACTGGTTTGATTTAATCTAACTTTAACATCAAGCAGCAAGTCCCGGATAAAATCTGCTGTTGCAAATATATCCAGTGGTGATGGCAGCACAGGTATTATTATTTTATCTACGCCTTTCAGTTGCTCCCTCAACTCCGGACCTTTCAGGCCTGGCGGGGTATCTATAATTACGCGCTGCGTTTCAACCGGTAATCTTAACTGCCAGCTCATGGTTACCGATTTTGCTGCATTTCTATGCGCAACTACGCCATAAATATCAGACAACTCATCGGATCTTAATTTCAACCATCGCATACTAGAACCTTGTGGGTCATAATCGAACAATGCAGTATTAATACCTTTTGAAGCATAATAACTAGCAAGATTCGTCGATATCGTAGTTTTACCACAACCGCCCTTGGTATTAATCACTACTATTCGTTTTATACCTTTCATACAGCCCTTTACAAGATCACTAACGCTTACTCTGTTTTACTTCGTGCACCGTACTCATGATAACCCAAAGTTAATCGCTTATACCTTCTTATCATAATTATAGTCCGCTCTAACGCAGGCAGGTCTATTTGTTTAATATTTAGGGCAACGTCCAGTTTATGCAAACCATCAACTATCCCCACCTTAATAAACTGTTTTGGATCCTCATCAACTGGATTATTTAATGAATACTTTTCAATTGTTTGTACACAGGCATGCCAGATAACTATTACTCCGTCTAAAGCTCCTTCAAACTTCAGATATACCTTATCGCCAGGAACAGCACTTTCTAATATAAAAGCCTGCCCGTTCGCCTTTAATTTATGGCGAAATTCACTCACCTCATCTGTATTTTCACTGGCAGACATTTTATTCATTCATAATTATCGTTTTTTCCACTAATATAACATTAGTATAATGAGGAGCCGCTATGCTTGCTTTGTCTGAACAATCGTTACAAACATGTAATAAAAAGAGTGTTTCACTTACTGATATCGAGATTGATTCTCACCTTAAAGAGTTAAACGACTGGCAGTTAATAGTAGAACAAAAAGTACCCAAAATAATTAAATCTTATCATTTTAAGGATTTCATATCGGCCATTCATTTCGCAAACAAAATAGCAGCCCTTGCTGAAATAGAGAATCACCATCCCCGCATTTGTATTGAATGGGGTAAAGTCAATATCAGCTGGTGGACTCACAGCATAAGCGGATTATTCATTAATGATTTTATTATGGCGGCACGATGTGATGAAACATATCGCAACCTGAACTGACAGCCGTTTTTAAACTTTCAGTTAACATTTACAGCGCGTTTGTTTAGCAAAAAGTTTGTTACCAGGTATTGCAAGCCTTTAAGATAATCATACTTTTTCTAATTTTTCAGTTTTTTAGTTAACAACTTCAAATCAACTAATGAGCTTATTAACGGAACCTATAAACTTTGCTTCTTCGTAGGTTATTCTGTAATACATAACATTCATAGATAACCTGAACACGCCTGTAATCCCCTGACCTGTCCGTGCACCCTGTAGCTAACGCGCCGCAATAGCCATTAGTGACGCAAGCAATCAACTCAACCACAATGATTTCGCTTCCACCGGTGACATTAACCATGGCTTTCCTCAACCACTCAAAATACCAAATATAAAACCGCCAGGAATATATCTTAACCAGCTAAAAATTAGATGTTATACAGAGGGGGGATGAGTATCGTAGAATCAAGAAGAATATCGTATATAAAAGCTGGAGAAGCAAAACACCTGCAATAGCGATAAATGCATAACATCCAGATACCTATGCCACCAGTATCGGCCATGCTACCCAGCTAAAGATTACAACCATGGCACAAAAGTTTGCCATATTAACGGCAGCACCCATTATTAATGCCACAGAATAAAGAGAAAAGCAGCACTGTCGTGATTTCAAGCTCCATATCTTTACTCTGCCCGCATAAACCAGATTATATATTGCCAGATTTATTTTGTTGATTTATGCAATTAAAGTATAGCCGCTGAACTGTTTATCTAGTGAAAGCCGGTTTATTCTTTTTTAGTTGAGCTTTTGGGTGTAACCGCACTGAGCTCCCAGGCATATGAACAATCTAACTCAGCCAACACACTATCTACACCTGTATTACCGCCTTCTACAAGAATTTGCAACGGAGGACAGTTTTTAAAACGACGATGTGGCTTTTTCATCCAGTGCGCACCCATTCTTTCATTTTTTGGGTAGGTTGTACGTAACGCATCAATAATGCCTAGAAGACGTAATACTCTAAATTCAACATTATCATCTTTTGGTAAAGGCGTATCTTCATGATAAGCACGCAACTTACGCGTACGAGTACCTTCGGGCAAATTAAGAACTGTTACCTGATCTGCAGCGCATAGGCCCCATTCATCGAGGGTCGCCATAATTTTCTGTGTTATTAATATCTGTCGTTCTTCACTCAAATGAAACATTTTGTAACCTCAATACGATACCTGTCACTCCGGGGGAGGAGAAGATGATTATTGGTTATTCCCAACGGAATAACAGCACACCCAGTAATAAAAAAATAACACTCATAACGAGTAGAGCCACTAAGTTCGGTAAGATAACCAGCAACCCGGCTCCGTCTAGCATTATAACACGAGCAGCCTGTGTGATGTGCGTAAGTGGAAATATCAAGGCCAGTTTTTGCACCCAGGGATGAAGGCCTTCTAATGAGAACCATACACCTGATAAAAACATCATAGGCCATGACATCATATTTAACAGCCCTCCAGCCATTTCTTCAGACTTTACCCTGGCAGCAACTATCAGCCCCATACTAATCATTGAAAAGGCACCCAGAGCATAAACAAGGAACAAATTGAAATAACTACCTGCCATAGAAAAGCCAATTAACAGGTCACAACCAATAAATACCACGGATGTTATGGCCATAATAAGCCATAAGCGAGACACTACCTGTGCCGACAAAAACTCCAGAGCACTGAGAGGGGTTGCCTTCAGGCGCTTTAAGACACCATTTTTTCGATATCGCACCACCACATAACCAACCCCAAATAATGCACTAAACATCATATTCATGCCCAGCACACCCGGTATAAGCCAATCCACATATCTAACCTGCGCCCCTTGCACCCTTTGCTTCTGATAACCTTCACCACCACTACCCGCAAGCACTTTTTCGAGCATATAACCCGAGGGAGAGCTGTCATTGACCCAATAACGCTTTTTATCAACCTCCAGCAGCATATCCAGCTGATGGCGTTTCACTTTATCAATAGCCGTTGTTCTTTCCAGCTCGTTTATATCGATAAAATGTATATATTGGGTAGAATAAAAGCTAATTTCATTGTTTTCAGACTGATGGATTACGCCGACTTTATACTGATCCAGCTGATCCCCGGTAAAGGCGTATGCGAAGCCAAAAATAATCAATAAAGGGAAGAGAATATTCCATGCCAGCGCGCTTCTATCACGCACAAACTCCCGGTCTCTTGCCTTCAAAATACTGATAAAGCGCTGCCATCTCATGTCCTGAGCTCTTTACCTGTTAATTCAAGGAACAGATCATCCAGTGTTCGCTCTCTAATTTGCATTGAACTCAATGATATTTCAGCTGCCAATAACTGCTTTACAGCCTGATTAACATCTGATGTTTGCATCTCAACCCAGGACTCATGTCGAGTAATACTCATTGAACACAGCTCCTCTTCCAGAGTCATCAGTTTAGACTCAAGCTCATCTGACTTCTGTAGTTTTATCACCACATCATTAAAGTGTTCAGACAGCAAGTCTCGTGGTGACCCTTGCGCTATTATTTCACCGTGATCCATAATAATAATCTTGTCACAAAGCTCATAAGCTTCATCCATATAATGCGTTGTAAGAACAATGGTTTTATTCTTCTGCTTTATTTTGTGTATTAACTGCCAGAAATTGTGCCTTGCCTGGGGATCAAGCCCGGTTGTTGGCTCATCAAGAAAGATAATATCCGGATCATTCACCAGCGCTATCGCCAATAAAACCCGCTGACGCTGACCACCGCTCAGTTTTGCCGTTTCCTGATAAAGAAAGTCGCCAAGCGCACAGTCTTGTATTAACTGCTCCAGATCGGATACTTTTGGATATAACTGCTGGAACAACTCTAAAGACTCACGAACTGTTATAAAGTCCTGCAACGCGGTTGATTGAAACATAATACCGGCTTTATTTCTAAACTCTTCATTCAGTGGGGCTCCCCGATATTGTATTGACCCGTTATCAGGTATTTTTATGGCCTCGAGCATTTCGACGGTTGTTGTTTTACCTGCTCCATTAGGGCCTAAAAGGCCTAGGCACATTCCCTCATCCACCTCAAAACTAACCCCATTAACCGCTTTTAACTGATCAAATTGCTTATGTAATTGTTTTACCTGAAGTATTGAAGACATAGAACCGAGTTTGATTAAAGAACTTAGAATAGTATTCTAAAGCAAGACCATACATGAAGATGAATGTTTTTTGCAAAAAAAAGGCAGGGAGAAAAAAACTTCCCTGCCCAACTTTGCTGGCTTGCGATATTAAGACGTATTACTGCTTTAATAGTTCAAATATATTGCTATTATTTATAATAACCCCTGCTTACTACCACGGGCATGCTATGATTTCAGGCTGTACTTATAAATTAGCCTATGAGCGAAATTTGGAACAAACCACAAAACAAGCACCAGTAACTAGCGATATTGATCACTTCAGGCTAAGAGTCCCTATCGCCATAAAACTTGCCCTTGCTATTACTTTATTAATAGTCAGTGGTATGTCTACGCTTGGATTTATTATTCTCGAAAATCAAAAAAACGTTTTGAGCCAGCAAATTAATAATATGGGTTCAACCATTGCTCGGCAGGTGGCTGGAAGCGCCTCAGAAATGGTTCTATCCGATGACAATCTGGGATTAAAAACACTGGTTAACAACCTTGTTGAAAACTATCAAATTAAAGGCGCTGTTATTATATCTGACCAGAGCAAGGTACTCGTTAAAAATGGCATGACGCCTTCTATAGAATATATTCAGCACCAGCTTGGAAACGATAAAACAGCTCACAGCTTTGAATGGATATCTGAAAAAAGCTCACAAGATCAACTAATTTGTTTTAATAGCCCGATTAAGTTTAAGCAACTAATAGCCGGTCATATAATTATTACCTTTAGTAAACTTCAAATGATTGAATCATTAGAAAATTCACGCTACGTTATAATATTCGCGACCATATTAATGAGTCTTATTGCTATTTTACTGGCCTTTGTAATGAGCCGTCATTTATCTAAACCTATACACAACCTGGTTGATGCCAGCAAAGCGATAGGCGCTGGTGATTTTAAATATCGAATAAATGAAAGACGTAATGATGAAATCGGCGAACTTGCCTGCGCCTTTAATCAGATGGCTCACGGCCTACTACAAAAATCACAGGTTGAAGATGTTTTTTCACGATATGTTTCAAGCAATGTAGCACAAGAAGTTTTACAAAATCTGGATGATGTCGAATTAGGAGGAAAGCATATTAATGCATCTGTTTTGTTTGCGGATATTGTAGGCTTTACAAGTATTTCAGAAAAAATGCATCCTCAGGATATAACGAATCTATTAAACGAATACTTTACACATATCTCAAGTATTGCACAGTTACATAACGGTCATATTGATAAATTCATGGGTGACTGCGCAATGGTGGTATTCGGTGTGCCCGAATACTCTAAAGAACACAGCCTAAACGCAATTAATTGCGCCATAATGATTCAGGAAACAGTTGCTATACTCAATGAAAAACGTATAAAACAAAATAAAATCCCTATTCATTTCAAAATTGGCGTTAATAGTGGCATGATGATAGCCGGTAACCTTGGTTCTGACGAGCGTATGGAATATACTGTGATAGGAGATCCTGTAAACATTGCTTCTCGTTTAGCCGGCATTGCTGAGAGTGACCAGATTATTATACTTGAAGAAATTTATAAAAAACGCGTCATTTCGCAGCAAGTAGTCGCTTCAAAACATAAAGTGATACGAGTTCGAGGAAAGCAGGATCCTGTTTCAACCTGGTTAGTGAAAGGCGTATCACCTGAAAATCAAGAGCTTATGTCACAACGCATCAAAACCATTTTAAACAGTACTGAAGAGCCTCTTTCTTGAAAGCATTTTTTAAAATTATTAGAACGGGTTTTATCTTTATCATATGCGCAAATATGTATGCTTGCGCCTTGCTACAATCCACACCCGAATCTCTGGATAATGACATTAATCTCTGGCTTTCACAAAATGAATTCGATGAAATTGATGACGCACTTAAAAATATAAATAAAAAGAACAAAAAATATAATCCAGTTCTCAATAGAAAACCCTATATTATAAAACAGAAAAATAAATTTATTGAAGACACCTCGACAACAGCTCAAGCCTATCAAAACGAAAACAAATGGCAGCTTGCACTTGATACTTACAATAATGCGCTTGAAAAAATTAAAGACAACCCTCGGCTAAGCAAAGAAAGAGAAAAATTACTTAAGGATCGCGAGATAAAAGTAACCGCACTAAGAATAGACATGTTAATGAAACGTGCCAATGCGCTTATTTCTTATAAAGAAATTTACAGTAAACTACATGCGCTGGTTCCACACGACTATAGTGCTCAATTTGATATAAATCGTTATGAGAAAGATCGCTTAGAAGTTGCCAGCTATCTTATGATGTGCGGCGATCAGGCCTTAAAGAAAAGACAGCATACTTTGGCTCTTGACTGCTACACACTTTCAAACAATTTAGCACCCAGCAAACAAAAAGCCATGTGGGTGGAAAAGATTGATTCACAACTTAAAAACAAATCGAACAAAAAACGCTACGAAGATTTACTTTCTTCATATAAATCAGCTCTCCAAAAAGAAGACTATAAAAGAGCCAAATTACATCTAAATACTATGCTTGCCATAGACCCGTCACATAAAAAAGCCAAAAGTCTTTTAACAGCTCTGAATGATAAACTCAGGGAGCAAGCCGCTACCAAAATAACACGAGGCAAAGAACTCTACAGTGAAAAGAAAATCAATGATGCATTACTAATTTGGCAACAGGCACTTCTATTAGAACCCGATAATGAAGAGTTAAACCAACTTATCAGTCGTGCTGAAAAAGTAAGCAAAAAAATTCAAAGTCTTGAAAAATCGCAATAAATAATTGTGCTAATTTCACAACAAAAATTACGATACTTTTATCCTAACTACTTTCATAACCTCAACTTCTATACCCGCTACATTTTCTATATCTGCGTAATAAGTTATATTAACTCTTTGTCCTTTTAAGTTTTTATACAATTTTTTCCGTTTATATTTAAAAGGAACCTGGTAGCCTTCTATCATTAGCGTATTTAAGACCCAATCACCTGACTCACGCTGCACATGCGACTCAACCTTCATCATGTCACTTTGATTCAATTTTTGATGTTTTTTTAATAACTTGTCTACTGGCGATTTCATGGTATGTATTTTCGCATAACTATATTTCTAAATCAGTTTATTATAATTTAGATAATAGGTGGTGGTATTGTTCGGGTGGGTTACAGAAGCAGGCAATGCTTTTAAGTTAAACTTATCCGTTAATATTTGCGTTCATTTACTACTCCGAACATCTTCTAGTGGGTTGGGTTAAGGGGACAGAGCGCCCCGTGTCCATTGAAAGTGGACGGCGGCCTTTCCCGGATGGAGATGTGCCTTAGCGGGGTAAAGCTGTTTAACTGAAAACCTACACTAAAAACCAACTAAATTTATCTTATTCCCATGCTCCTGCGTGGGAATACATAAAAAACTGACAGTATTTCGTTTATTTCAAAACGAGTAATAAATACCAATCAGCCATAGAGAAAATTTCTATATCTCTATTCGTCTGGGCGAGTTATAAACAAAGCCTTAAGTTGCATACAGGCCTTTTGTTGATATGGGTGTCTGGATAAGTCGTTGATATGGGTGTCTGGATAAGTCGCTACTTGCTGGAGCTAATGGACTGGGTTATTTCACCGAACATCTTCTAGTGGTA
>JAPHRB010000139.1 GCA_026197015.1 Gammaproteobacteria bacterium
GTTTTATAATCGCCGCTACTGACATAATCCATCACAGACTGAACATGAAAGGATTTTAAATATGCATCACTTCTAAACACTTCGTTACCTTCAGGGTCAAAATAAACCAGACTCGGCGCATATTGTATATCCAGCTGTTTAGCCCATTGTCTAATACTCGACTTTTTACCCTTTGGTTGAACAATTTTTTCTTCTGACCACATATCTAATACGGACACATTAAATTTAGCTAACTGCTCTTTTGATTCCTTACGTTTGAGTATGTCATTATGTAATTCATCACACTCAACACACTGTTTTTGCTCAAACATAACTAGCGTATATTTGCCATCTACTTTGCTAAAATCATAAGGCGCTTTGAAACTTTCAATGTCTTTATATATTTTTCCTTTTGTTTTAACCGCTGAACTACGAGCGAGATACGCTCTGAATTTTTCTTTTTTATCATGGTGCCCCAGCACATAATCAAGAGCCGCATTAAATTTAGCAGGATGATAATAACCATTCGTTCTTAAAACAGCTTTGCCTTCTTCATCAAAAAAAATAAGCGTCGGGGTGTACATTACTTCGAGGCGTGCAGCAAAATCTTTTTCTATGGTTTCTACACCTGCAAAACTAACCTCTCGGTCACCCCATATATTTAAAGAAACCACATCAAAATTAGATTTTGTTTTTTTAGCAATATCTCGCTGCCCAAAATTATCCTGTAATAATTTTTTACAATATGGGCAACCATCCTGATAAAAAAACAACATCAATCGTTTGCCCGACTTACGGGCTTCATTTATATCATCATCCAGGTCTAAAAAAGAATTTTTAAACCAGACAGGCTGCTCTACATAACCGGGGTTGACCATACCCTCAGCTAAAGCACCTTCCGTTTTTGCACCAGCCGACATCATACCGGCTATAAAAGTCATCAATAAAAAAGCACATAATTTAACGACGTTTATTATCATTGCCCTGCCTCGTTCGATTTGACGATGGTTTTTTAGAATGACCTGTTCGACTTTTCGTTGTTGATCGGCCACTTCCAGTGCCGTCTCTACCAGCACCAGATCGACCACCCCTCGTGGTTTGCTTACGACCCTGCATGCGAAATACTTTTTGTACCGGCACACCAGATTTAAGCGAACTGTCATACTCAATACCTGCAAGA
Source organism: Gammaproteobacteria bacterium (assembly GCA_026197015.1). GTDB lineage: Bacteria > Pseudomonadota > Gammaproteobacteria > SZUA-229 > SZUA-229 > SZUA-229. The sequence continues at coordinate 1,160 of JAPHRB010000139.1, forward strand.
CTCGCCAGCTCACGAATATCTTTAGGCTCTAATTCATAAAAACGCCCTGGCCGGTTACTTTTTGTCATTGCTACAGAGCCATAACGAACACGTATCAAACGACTCACTTTGAGATCGACCGCCTCCCACATACGACGCACTTCACGATTTCGCCCTTCCATGAGCACCACATGATACCAACGATTAAAACTTGCGGGCCCCGCAGAGAGATCGTCATCTGTTGTTTCTACTATATCCTCAAATCGGGCCTTACCATCCTCAAGCTCTACCCCATGTGTTAACTTCTTTAACTGCTCAGGGGTCGCTTTACCCATGACTCGCACAGCATATTCTCTTTGCAACTGGCTGGAAGGGTGCATAAGTTTATTGGCCAGATCACCATCATCAGTCAGCAGAATCAAACCTGAAGTATTAATATCCAGACGCACAACCGCAATCCACCTGCTGTGTTTTAAACCGGGGGCATTTTCAAAGATAGTAGGGCGGCCCTCCGGGTCACTTCGGCTACAAACTTCACCTTCAGGCTTGTGATACATCAACACCCGTGGCAAAGTCTGTTGCACATCACGAATAATAATTTTACGACCGCTGTGCATCACAATGTCACCGGTATCGACTAACTGGCCGAGTTCTATGACTTCACCATTAAGCTTGATTAAACCTTCCTTAATCCAGCCCTCAATTTGTCGTCTTGACCCCAGGCCCTGTCGAGCCAATGCTTTTTGTATACGTTCTTTACTCATAAAGTGAATCTTTTCCGGATATAACAATGAAAATAATATTAATCTGTATTGTACTACTTTCTAGCACCCAATACGCCTTTGGGGACACGACTTTAGAATTTAAAGAAATATCCAGTAAGAGCTTGATTACATACAAAATAAAAAATGAAATACTAAAGTTTACCCAGTCAACGCAGGCGCGCATTAATTTATTCAACCGAAATAAGCTGGAATTTATCAGTTTCGACCCTGAATCAGCGATCAGTTCCGTATTTAATAATGACGTATTAAAACAACGGGTAAGCCAGTTAACACAACAACGCCTCAAAAAACTGTCTCAGGTCGAGCTTAAACTGGAAGAAAAACTAAAAACCATGACACCTGAACAACAGCAGGCGGGTGAGTCTTTAATCAATATATTAAAATACCCTGACCTGTATGGCGAACATACTCTACTCAAAATAAAGAAGTCAGATATATCAAAACAAATAAATAACATTACCTGTCAGGTCTACCAGGTTTACCGGGCTGAACAACTAATTAAAGACTTCTGCATGGCCAGTGCAAATTCCCTTAAATTAAGCTCTGAAGACTATCTGACTCAGCGAAGCTTTTATGCATTTAATTACAATATGCAAAGCCAGTTGATGATCGCAATGGGCAAAACACGATTCTCACTGATTGATTATGACAAACATGATATTGATGGTGTTCTCATAGAGGATATAGATTATCGTGATTCCGCTATCCAGCAACACCTGATATTAAACAACATCAGTCACGATAAAGTGGATGAGTCTGAATTCACTTTACCCAAAACTGAAGTGAGCACTGAATAAAACAGCCATCAGAAGCAGCTCAGTCGTTTGATTTAAGCCTCGGACAACGGCTAAAATACCTATATTTAGTCTATACTGGAAGGATCGATTAAATTTATACGCGGTTACACATAAGCGGCGGTGACTATGACCATAAGCACTAAGTTGAAAAAAGTCCTGTTCAAATTGAGCAACCTTTACTTTCCATTTAACAATTTAAGCCCTGAGCGATTAAAGGAAATTGTTAATCATATTCGTATAATTGAATTACAACAGGATGAAATCTTACAAATGAGAGGTAGCCGCTCTCAGGACTACCTTTATTTAATGGAAGGTGAAATAGATATTGTTTGTGAAGGCAATATTCGCACCATCAGCGACCCTGTAGACACTCAACGCTGCCCCGTATTATTACCCAATGAAAAAAACAGCTGCAGCATTATCGCTAAGAGTGACTGTATTATTAGTCACGCAAACAGAGATATTTTAGACACTATAATTGCATGGGATTATATCGGCCGGGAAACCAGAAACGCGGTCAAATACATAGATATGATACGTAATACACTGGTATTTCAACGTTTACCAATAGAATATATCGAAAATGCATTCTCTCGTATGAAACCCTCACTCTTTCGTAAAGGTGAAACTATTTCTGCCGATCAAAGTGACGCCTATTATCTAATACTGAGTGGCCGAGCTGAGGTGCAAAAATTTGACAGTGCAGATCAAAACTTTAAACGTGTTACCGAATTAGGTATTGGTGATACATTTGGTGATGAAGCACATGTTTCTGGCAAAAACCCTGATGAAACCGTCGCTATACTTGAAGACAGTGAAATACTGATTTTAGGTAAAGACGATTACCAGCAACTACTAAGTCGCCCCAAAGTCCAGACAGTGCAGGCACAGGTGGCAAAAACAATGCTGGATAATGGATATCAGTTAATCGATGTTCGTTACCCTGAAGAATACGCTGAAAACAGAATACCTGGCTCACAGGCAGTCCCCTTATCGGATTTAAACCAACACCTGACAAAACTCAATAAACAGCAGCCATACATTCTTTATTGTCACTCTGGCCCAAGAAGCGCTATTGCGACTTTAATTCTACATGAACACAATTTTGAGGCTCTCTCACTGGAAGGCGGAATCAGAGACTGGCCCTATGAAGTAGAAGAAGCTTCAGCCAAACCCAATATTGTGCCTCTCGCTAAGAAATTCCACTAGATATAGTAGATATTCTTCACAAAACCAGATAAAAGGCATAGATTTTCAATAACCCGAGTTCTAAACTGATGGTAGGCAGTCGCTTCTGCTTAACCTATGCAAAACATATAGAAACGGGGAATTTATGGCTACAGACTACTCTGAAAAACGTAACTTCTTTCGCATGAATATTGAGTGCAATGCGGAATACACCATCAACGGTTCAGGTAATCAGAAATCAGGTAAAGTAAGTGATCTAAGTGGTGATGGCATTTCCATCATTGCTGACCAGTCGGTTGATCCAGGTACAGAAGTGCGCGTATTAATTCAGCCTGAAAATGACGTAACACCACCACTTGATGTAGTGATGGAAGTTGTTCGCTGTGAAGCACAAGATGCAGATAGTTATTTGCTTGCTGGCAATATAACCAGACGATAATTTAGTTAGTTACTGCTAACTAAAACATCTCTTTAAAATTTCTACTAGCTGTTTCAGCTGGTACAAGTTTCAAACCCCCTAACAAACACCAAATCTTTCATTTATATTCATTATTAATTTTCACGCAGAGTTATATGCTGAAGCGGTCTCACGACCTGATATTTTACTTAAGTGTTAATAACTTGTTTTCAGGCGAACTGATTGAATAAAACCGGCGCTGATTCAGTTTGAGCTGTTGCCATAAACGCACTGATTGCTGCGACAGGCGGCTCACTACTACGTAAGTTCGTTGACTGTATACCTGTAGAAGCGGCAACAACTGTTGATGGTGTAGCCGAATTATCCGGCTGAACATCTTCTGTAGTAGAAGTCGGACTTACATCCTGCGGATTATTCGAATCATTTTGTAAGTTATCAAACTGCTCTTTGTTTTCATCTAATTTAGCTTCTTCTCTTCGCTGGACGGCTAAATCAATACGCGCCCGAGAAGCTAACTGATTTGCATTAGCCGCGACCCTTACATCTTGAGCTGATGGGTTAGCAGGTGCTAGAGCTGCTGCACGAATCTGGCTTGCTTTGGCTAATGTTGCCTGCGGGTTATTAGGTACTGCAGAGACATCAAGCTGAACCTCTCCCCCAACCGCATAAGAACGACCATCTGGTCCCGTTTGAAAAGTGTAACTGGGCCCACCTCTAACAAGACTACCACCGGCAGCCGTATGAGCGGCTTCATGAGCCCTGACCTCACGATCACGAGCACGCAGCTGACGAAGAACGTTATCATTCTCCTGCCTTTGTAGTTTTTCTGCTTTTTTATCTTCTGAGTCAATATTTGTGGCGTGAGATATGTTGTTAACACGCCTGGGTGAGCTGGTGTCTAGCGGGCTACTGCTTTGAATATTTTGTGAGCTGCTTACAATCATAAGGCACTTCTATGATGAGCACTATAAGACCTATAGTTTGAACCAGAGCTATGCGCGTATATCTATTATTGTCCCAACAACTTCATCTATTGCCGAAACAACCTTAGCAGAAGCCTGAACCTGTGTTTTATTTTGCTGCAGGTCTAGAAGAGAGCCTTCAAGATCAGACCCTTTACCAGCCTTGTTTAGTTGATCTGCACTGGCAATTTCTGATGCATTTTTACGCAAACCATCCATGCCACGCTGAATACCCTGCACCGCTTCACTTTGAACTGACAAAACGCCCATAGCTTTACTCCAGAAAAAATAATACCTAGGCTGAATTTATAACACAAGCGGGCACTAACTTCAATATGAATGGCTTAAACGACGCCCTGATGCGATAAGCGGTGAATTTCATGTGATAGGTACCTGAAAGCAACATCAGTTACTGCCGAAAAACACCTTTACGGATATAAAACATTCTTTATTAACTGAAACACCCTTCCTGGTGAAGAAAATCTAGTTGATTACTGGCTCTTTTTCACTCTCATTACTGCTAGAAATTTCTTCTATTTCTTGCTCATTTTCCGAAGTTATAGTATTTTCAAGCTCATTATCAGTAATTTCGACTGAAGTTTCTGAAGTTTCTGAAGTTTCTGAAGTTTCTGAAGCTTCTGAAGCTTCTGAAGTTTCTGAAAACTCTGAAGCCTCTGAAGCCTCTGAAGTTTCTAAAGTTTCAGAAACCTCTGCAGTTTCTGAAGCCTCCAGAGCATCAGGCTCAGTCTTCTCTACAGCACTATCATCCGCAGCCACTTCCTGCTCAAGTGCTAATTCCGGGTGCAATTTATCGAGATCAGTAATATCAGCAAGACTAGGCAACTCATCCAGACTTTTAAGATTAAAGTAATCAAGAAAATCACGGGTTGTACCATACATGGATGGACGACCAGGCACATCTTTATGCCCTAAAACCCTTACCCATTCACGCTCTGTAAGTGTTTTAACTATATGAGAACTAACACTTACACCGCGAATTTCTTCAATTTCACCACGAGTTATGGGCTGTCGATATGCAATAAGTACCAGGGTTTCCAGTAAAGCTCTTGAATAACGAGGCGGTTTCTCTTCCCACATCCGTGATACCCAGAGTGCATTTGATGGCTCTACCTGCATTCGGTAACCACTGGCCACTTCTTTTAGCTCAACACCGCGACCTTCATAATCTGATTGTAACTCTTCCAATGCCTGAAGAATATTATCTCTACTCGGGCGATGCTCTTCATCTGCTTCAAAAACAGCTTCTAGCTTACGCATTTCCATTGGCTGATCTGCAGTCAGTAAAACAGCCTCTATGATATTTTTTAGTTGTGCTTGTTCCATATCGTTTAACTATGACTCTTTAATCTATAACTAGTTGATTATTCTTGAATTTCAAGATCCGGAGGCAATTCAGAATCAGTTGCCGCTTTTAAATAAATAGGCGCGAATGGTTCAGACTGAACCAGATCAATCATCGCCCCTTTTAACAATTCTAATACCGCCATAAAGGTAACCACTATGCCTTTACGGCCTTCTTTAAAACTAAACAAACTCGTGAAGTCGGTAAACCCATCGGCACTTACAAGGGATAAAACTTCAGTCATTTTTTCACGTATCGATAATGTTTCACGCTGAATCATATGACTACTACTAATATCCACCCTGTTCAAAATATCTTTAAACGCAATAAGCAACTCTCGTAAATCAACTTCTGGCTCAGGCCGGGTTAACTCAAGCGGTGGAGCCTCAGCTTTAGCCACCCAGGTATCACGCTCCTGACGCGGAATTTCATCAAGATTCTCAGCCGCCTGTTTAAACCGTTCATATTCCTGTAAACGACGCACCAGCTCAGCCCGCGGATCAGCATCATCTTCCTCTGACTCAGGCCGGGGCAATAACATACGTGATTTTATTTCCGCCAGCATAGCCGCCATTAACAGGTATTCAGCAGCCAGCTCAAAGCGCATGGTTTCCATCATCTCGATGTACTGCATGTATTGTTTGGTGATAGCGGAAATAGGAATATCCAGCACATCAAGATTTTGTCGCTTAATTAAATAAAGCAACAAATCCAACGGCCCCTCAAATGCCTCCATAAAGACTTCAAGCGCATCTGGCGGAATATACAAATCTTCAGGCATTATCGCCAAAGGCTCACCCTGAATAACCGCAAAAGGCATTTCAGATTGAGACAGCGGCACTTTCGATGCTGATTCTTCAGTACTGTTAACAGGTTGATTCATTCAATTAATTTCTATTGTTAAATTCTTACATACAAGCATATCTACGGTTACCCAGTTACGATTATCTGGCGCAATCAAAACAGCAGTTACAACATAAATAACACTGCTTCAAATATCCAAAACTGAGGCTAATGACTCAAGTTGCCCTTAGCCATTTCAGAGCTCTTCAGGTAATTTCTCAGGTTATCCCTTCTCAGAATGACTCTTGCTAATCGTTCAAGCTCACCTCAGGCTGCCCCTTAAGAAGATTCCTCCGGTAATAACTCAGGTTGCCTCTAGATGGCGGCAGATCAAGGCGGAAAATGTGAGTTTACAAATGTAAATGTCCATTTTCCAACGAAGATATGTCGTCATCTGGAGGTGAGCTGAGTTATTACCGGCTAAGGCACATTACCTTGCGTATTTCATCCAGTGTATCACGAGCAACGTCTCTTGCGGCTTCGCAACCTTCATCAATTATCGCTTTTACAGCTGATGGATCATCGATATAGTCTTTAGCTCTTTCACGTATGGGTTTAAGCTCCGCAATCATCGAGTCGATAACCGGTTGCTTACAGTCAACACAACCAATACCAGCTGTCGTGCAGCCTTCCTGTACCCAATGCCGAGTTTCCTCATCTGAGTAAACTTCGTGTAACTGCCATACCGGACAACGCCCGGGGTCACCAGGATCGGTACGACGCACACGATTAGTATCCGTAGGCATGGTGCGTATTTTCTTTGACACCTCATCCGCCGATTCACGTAATGAAATTGCATTGTTATATGACTTGGACATTTTACGACCATCTAAACCCGGCATTTTAGCAGCGGGAGTCAGTAATGCCTGGGGTTCTGGTAAAATGATTTTGCCAGCACCTTCAAGAAAGCCAAATAGTCGTTCACGATCGCCTAAGGAGATATTTTGCTGGTTTTCAAGCAAGGCCTGCGCCACATCCAGGGCTTGCTGGTCACCCTGTTCTGTATACGCTTTACGTAACTCGCGGTAAAGTCGGGCATCTTTTTTGCCCATTTTCTTTATTGCCGCTTCAGCTTTTTCTTCAAAACCCGGTTCACGCCCATAAATATGATTAAAACGGCGGGCTACCTCACGCGTTAACTCTACATGGGCCACCTGATCTTCACCAACAGGCACCTGACCGGCTTTATAAACCAGAATATCGGCCGCCTGTAATAACGGGTACCCCAGAAAACCGTAAGTCGCTAAATCTTTTTCTTTTAGTGCTTCCTGCTGATCTTTATAGGTCGGCACACGCTCTAACCAGCTTAATGGCGTTATCATGGAGAGCAATAAATGCAGTTCCGCATGTTCAGGCACTCTTGACTGAATAAATATTTTCGCTGCACCCGGGCTGACACCCGCTGCCAACCAGTCAATAACCATATCTATGATACTTTCAGAGATGATACGTGGGTCTTCATAATGTGTCGTTAATGCATGCCAGTCGGCTACAAAAAAGAAACATTCGTATTCATGCTGCAAATTAATCCAGTTTTTTAATACCCCATGATAATGACCAAGGTGTAATAAACCCGTGGGACGCATACCCGATAAAACGCGCTGATGTTGCGTTAGAACTGAACTCAAAATATCTCCTAAAATTGTGCCGTTAACCTAAACCAAACAGGCTGAATAAATTTTTCTGAACCATCTGAACCAAGGGCATGAGTATTTTATCTAGAATTCCAGTGAATAAAAGTAAAATAACTAACAGGAAGCCAAAGCGTTCCGTTTTAATAAACATAACAGCCCACTTAAAGGGCAAAACCCCCATAAGCACTCTTCCACCGTCTAGTGGCAGTATGGGTAAGAAATTAACCACCATTAATACAATATTGATGATGACACCTACTCCGGCCATATACTGTAAGGCATCACCCAGCGTACCATGGGGCACTAACTTCACCGATATCACCAGTACAAGCATCCAGAAAATAGCCATTATAAAGTTTGATACGGGACCTGCGAGAGCCACTAATGCCATATCTTTCTGCGGGTGCTCAAAATTACGCACATCGACCGGCACCGGTTTAGCGTAACCAAATGCCATACCAGTGAAAACAATCATGACTAATGGCATTAAAACCGTTCCGATTAGATCCATGTGTTTAACTGGATTAACCGTAATACGGCCTAAATCTTTTGCCGTGGAGTCGCCCAGTTTGTAAGCAACCCAGCCATGAGAAACTTCGTGTAATGTGATAGCGCTAATAACCGCGGGCAAAGCAAGTAATATCTTGTATATCAGGTCCATTAAATATTAATCCAGCCCATGATCAACACCCTTACCCTGGCGCACAATAAAAGGCGTATCCTCTACCATATTAATTACCGTAGTCGCTTCAAAACCGCAATTACCACCATCCACAATTAAATCCACCTGACGTTCGAGTTTTTCACGAATGATCTGGGCATCGGTTTCCGGCATATCATTTCCCGGCATAATGAGTGTTGAGCTCATAATAGGCTGCCCGAGCTCTTCAAGTATCGCTCTAACGATAGGATCTTCGACCACTCGAATACCAATCACTCTACGTTTTGGATGCATAAGCCTGCGTGGAACTTCATGGGTGGCTTTTAGCAAAAAAGTATAAGGCCCGGGGGTTAGAGATTTTAGTAAACGATAATCAGAGTTGCTGACTTTGGCATAGGTGGCTATTTCAGATAAATCACTACAAACCAATGTAAAGTGGTGTTTATCATCAACCTGTCGAATACGTCGAATTTTTTCCATAGCCGACTTATCACCAAGGTGACAACCAATGGCGTAACTGGAATCCGTGGGATAGACCACCACACCGCCATTATCAATAATTTCAACGGTTTGGTGTATCAGCCGCTTTTGCGGATTATCGGGATGAATTTCGAAAAATTGACTCATAAGGCGACGTATTTTGAAGCAAAGTGACTAATAGGCAAAGTAAAACTTCACCTAATACCCAGCTTTATTGTTACATTTTTAATTATTAGACCGTTTCTCACTCAAGCTTCCACTCAACATCGTCAAACTGGCAAACCTGTGTGTTTTGACTATCATTTTGCCTGTTATTATTATTCACGGTTATGCTCAGGTTACGACAGTGCTTACCGCCCTCATTTGTCTCTGAAAGAGCCTTAACATTACCTGAATGCTTAGAATCCGCATTCGTTCATTCATGAATAGAGCCAATGTGAGCCTGCAATGAGGTTATTGATGCCTGTCTGATTTTATAGATATCGAAATCCGACAATTCAGCAGTTTCAAGCCCCTCCTTTCTGCCTCCAAACATTTTAAAAGGCAACTTGATTCTGCCGCGAAACAGGTCCGTAACAGCACACTAACTGGCTTCCTGCTTCACAATTCTTATCAATTTCTGCAAAAATATCTGTCACCTGTTTAAGTGTATAGATAATGACGTAAATAAAGATAAATTAACCCGCCCCTAATGAAATAATACCTGCCAACATCAGATAACGCGTACTAATATAATGTGTTTTTATTTGCATTTTTTAATCTTTTAATTACGGTTTAATTAACACAGCTGATATTACGCAACATAAAAAAGGCGACTAAAAAGCCGCCTTAAATCAAAACCATTTTTATTGCTTATTGTTATCTGCTTATGTTTTTTTACTTATCTCTTTTTGCTTTGAGCAAAACCTGCTAATGCGATTAAACCAGAGCCAAATAACCTTAGTGCTGCTGGCACTGGAACAACGACCAGTGAAAAACCTGCAAACTGAGACTGGTCACTGGTCACACCATATATCTCATCAAAGCCAGCCACATGAGCCGCAAAGTATTCACTGGTACCTGGGTTCAATAATGAACCGGTGGCATAAGGTGCAACCATATCTCCATTAACACCGAAAATTCTAAATGATAACAGCTCAGTTCTTGAGTCACCCGTTCCATCAAGTTGTAAATCAAACTTAAAGAAACCGCCACCGGCATTCTGGTTTTCACTAATCATCCATGTCGTCAGATCAAGATTGATTATATCCGTCGCACTAACAGCAATAGTTATTTTATTTGCTGAACACATTAATTATGTGTTTCCATATTTAAGCGCCTCATGGCGTCCCTTTATCATTTATATAAAAATTACTGCAATAACCGTGTCAGAACGAAAAACAAAAGAATTTTCAAGCACTTACACTTTCAGTGCCCTGAAACCACCAAGCCATCAACAATAAAGTGTAAATAAAATCGTACAAAAATTGTAAAACCTTATGTCTCTTAACATGCCGCAACAACAAGAGGCATTCGCATATAAAAACTAAAAACAGAACAATGTATGCTCACACTAAATAATTATTAGCAATGCAGACCGAATAGCCGCCCGCGCACTTTCATGCTAATCTCGCGCCTGATTTTTTGATAAACTGCTGACATGAAAATATTTTACGATCTTGCCCCAATAATCCTTTTTTTTCTTGGTTACCACAACGCTAGTTCAATAGCTGAAAATACACCTGTAGGCAGCTGGTTAGACCCTGCACAGCCCGAAGTGATATCAGCCACTATTATCGCCACTGGCATCGCGATTGTCGCCAGCTTTATTCAGGTTGGTGGATTCTGGCTCAAGCATAGACGTTTTGAGCGTATGCACATATTTTCTCTGGTACTGATTAGCGGTCTGGGTGGTATTACGATTGCTTTTGGTGACCCTGCTTTTATTCAGTGGAAACCCACGGTTTTAAACTGGGTTTTTGCCGGCGCCTTTTTGGTTAGCCAGTTTGTGGGTAAAAAAAGCCTGGTACATCGCATGATGGGAGGACAAATCAACTTACCCGAACCCGTCTGGTTTAAACTCAATTTATCATGGGTCGCTTTTTTTATACTCAGTGGATTCGCTAACTTATATGTAGCTTTTTACTACGCAAGCGAACTTGATGAAAAAACCAGAATGGACTTCTGGGTTGATTTCAAACTATTTGGTTTAATGGGCATGACCCTGGTGTTTGTAATTGCACAGGCACTATACCTTTCAAAATATATGGAAGAACCCAGTGAAAGTAATGACCAGGATGAAACAGATAAAAAACAGAAAATAAGCAACTCATCTGAGGAGGGTTAAAATGCTTTATGCCATTATTTCTGAAGATGTGAATAATAGCCTGCAAAATCGACTTAAAGCTCGTCCTGATCATCTGGCCAGGCTTGAGCAGTTACAAAATGAAGGTCGACTCATTATCGCAGGGCCTCACCCCTCTATTGATAGCAATGAGCCGGGTGAAGCAGGCTTTAGTGGCAGCCTGATTGTAGCCGAATTTGCATCACTTGATGATGCACAAAACTGGGCTGATGCAGATCCCTATATCACTGCAGGTGTCTATCAACAAGTTACTGTAAAACCATTCAAAAAAGTTTTCCCCGCCAGCTAGTTTCCAGCCAGCTCTCAACCCCGTTATAACTTGGGCTAAAAACTTGCCAGAGCCACTTCTGGCAACTATAAAGAGCTCTAAGGTTTATATAATAACGGGAGTCACAATGAAACCCAGTATTCTGCGTAATATACTTATGGCTTTTCTTGGCTTTGGTATAATGATGGGCATAATTTTTCCTTTCTTTGCAAATTTTTTCGTAGAATTTAAAGAAGGGTTACATGGATGGTTTGTCGTTAGCTGTCTGGTCGCTGGTATTATTATCGGTTTGCTCAACTACTACATACTTAATGTAGTGCTCGTATCAAAACTTAGGCGTATTGCACAGGTCTCCGTTGCCATCAGTAACCATGATTTAAGTTTTACCTGCGACATGAAAAGTGATGACGTTGTAGGCGAAATCATTGACAGTTTTAACAATATGGCTGCCACATTACGTGACGTAGTGGGTGAGCTTAAAACCAGCAGCGAACAAATATTAAACGGTGTAAACCAGATTTGTGCTGTTGCCGATAGCACAAGTCAGGGTGTGCAAAATCAACACCGTCAGACACAAAACGTAGAAATGGCCATAGAACGTATGACCCAGATTGCCCAGGATGTCTCAAACAAAGCCGCGCAGGCGGCTGAAGCAGCAGCCATTGCCAAAGAAGAAGCTGAAAAAGGCAATACCGTAGTTGAACAAACGGTTAGTTCAATTAAAAGTCTGGCGAGTGCCGTTGAAAATGCCTCCGTATCCATTAATCACCTTGAGAAAGAAAGCCTGAATATTGGTGGTGTACTTGATGTTATCCAGGGCATATCAGAACAAACCAATCTGTTAGCTTTAAACGCAGCCATAGAGGCCGCACGAGCAGGTGAACAAGGTCGCGGTTTTGCCGTGGTTGCAGATGAAGTGAGAACACTGGCTCAACGTACACAGGAATCAACAAAAGAAATTCAAACCATGATCGAAACCCTGCAGTCAGTTTCCAGAGAAACAGTTGACGTAATGGAAAAAGGCCAGGTTCAGGCAAATGAGAGTCTGGATTATGCAACTGGTGCTGGTAACTCATTACAACAAATTAAAGATGCTGTTAAAGGCATTACGGAAATCAATACCCTTATCAATGACGAAGCGGGCTCCCAGTCAGGCGTTGCGGTTGAAATAAACCAGAACATGCACTCGATTAGTGAAATCGCCACAGAAAGCATGAATGGCGCTGAAAGAACTAACCAGGAAAGTCAGGGCTTATCTAATCTCGCGCAGAACCTTCAGCAACTAGTAGCCAAGTTCAAGCTTTAAACTAAATGCAATAATTTCACCTTAGTTAAACCTGGTTGACTGAAACTTAACTTGCTCATCAAACAAAAATCATTAGAATAGCCGCCTACTTATCTATTGCCGGTGTGATGGAATTGGTAGACATGAGGGATTCAAAATCCCTTGCCAGCAATGGCGTGGCGGTTCAAGTCCGCCCACCGGTACCAAATTTAAAGAAGCCAGCTTTTTAGCTGGTTTTTTTATGTCTAAAATTCAATGTTTGACACATGTGTCAAACATCAACTTAAGCAGTGGCCAGAGTCTGCTATCGGCCAATAGCGGACTCTCACATGTAAAAAAAGGCAGCTATAAAGCCGCCTTTCTAAAATTAAAACTGATTTAACGTTTAAGCTTTCTTGCGTCTAGCAATACCAGCTAAACCAATCAAGCCAGAACCGAATAACCATACTGCAGCGGGTACAGGCACTGCAGATACAGAAGTAACATGCATGCTATTACCACTGCCTATATCCATATGTATTTTAAAACCTGGAAAAGGCCCATCCAATAAACCCAAGGTTCCATCAGTTACTGCCATAGGCGCTGGCCCTTGATTTAATGTGGAAATACTACCGTATGGATCATTTATTATGTAATTATCAGATAAGGGTGTAGCACTCTCCATATCGCCTAATAGTGTTTCTGCATATCCATCACCGTCAAAATCACGGTACAAGTTAGTACCACTAATACGATCACCCGCCTGTAATCCATAATCAATCGAATTAAAAAGCCCAGCTGCATCCCACATAATATGCATAGACATATCAGTTGAGCCGTTCCAGTCAGTTAACATGTTTCCTTCAACTAATTTAGTACCTTCAATGAAATTAAGATCGATATCATGGATAAGTAACGCTTCATCCCAAAACTGGCCTTCGAAAGCTAAATCTGTTGAACCTATTCCTAGATTGGTATCATATGTTAAGTTTGCTGCTATAGCAGTTTGATAGCCATCATTAATAGAATAATCTGATGTATTTACTAAGATTGATCCATCGGGGGCTTCTACTGTTAATCGACCTGTAAAACTGAAAGTAATGAGGTCGGCCATTGCAACATTAGCAGACAAACAAAGACAACCAGCAAGAACTGTCCTTTTTAATATTTTTTTTAAATAAGTATTTTTATTCATTTGTCGGGTTCCTTTACGATTTTATTATTTTTTTGATCTAAATTAATAATGGGCAAGATTTACGCCAGATTTTTAACCTACTGTTTTTACAGTAATTAAATTAAACTTGGATTATTAGTAATTGATTACTGTAAAGAAGAACTTCGTTTAGAATTTATGAAGTCGAACGTCCGCTTTGGGTCGTAAGCTGCCATTAAGATATGTAAATATCTGGCGTTACTGAGATAAACAATGCTTCTGGAGCGACTGATATGATCACAACCTGACAGCAACACAAAGTTGAATTCCGGTCCTAGCAATAACCTGCCGGTTCAAGTCCGGCCTTTGGTAACATATTAAAAGCCCAATCTTAGGTCAAATCTGCGAGCGAAAGGTGAATATCCAGCTGCTCATTTCAGGTATTTCAAGTCAAGTAATCAGAATTTATAGTTTCACAGCCTGCTATTAGGCTTTAAAATAGTTAACTTAAGCTTATTTAAGCATGTGTAAGAGTTATAAGTAATGACATTTTCTCGTGGTATTGTTTTAACCCTGTTTAGCCTTATAAGCTTTTTTAATAACACCTGTTATTCTCAAACTGAGATCACCGTATCTACTTCTTCCGACATTGAAATCAATGTTAGTCGATTTACCAGTACACATAAAACACCTGGAAAATATTTAATTCTATGGGTAGCACCTGAATATGGTTTTCGTGTTAGCCATAGATCAATGGCGCAACTGTTAACCGAACAAAATATAGAAGTATGGCAAAGCAATATAGTTGAATCACTGTTTATGCCTCAGGGCTCAGCTTCATTAAAAAAACTCGATGGTAATAACATTGCAGACTTAATTGAATACGCATATAAAATAACCGGTAAAAAAATAATTGTAGCTGGCGATTCTTATGCCTCGGTAAGTGCGCTAATGGGCGCTCATCAATGGCAGTCAAGAAAACACAAGCCTGCTTACCTGGTTGGCGCAATACTGTTCTCACCTTATAGTTATGCCTACATTCCATCACTCGGCGTAGACCCTGAATATATGCCCATTATTAACGCTACTAACATCCCGATAATGATTTACCAGACAAAAGGCAGTGTTAGCATAAATCAATTTAAAAATTTATTAGAAAAACTTCAGCAACACAATAATCCGCTATACACAAAAATTATTCCAGATATCATAAGCCTTTTTTATGATGAAAACCCGACTGCAGAGATTAAAAATCACATTAAAGCTCTGCCACCAAACATTAAAAAAATGATTGCTTTTCTGGATAAAAAAACAGTACCCGTAAACCCTGTACCATTAAACAATAGAGAGAAAATTAAAAGTGGAATCGATATAGATTTAAAAAAGTTTAAAGGGAAAACTGAACCTCTAGTTATAAATTTATTAGATGCCCATGGTGTGCAGTTTAATAAAAATAATTACAAAAATCGTGTGACTGTTGTGAATTTCTGGGCAACCTGGTGCCCTCCCTGCGTTGAGGAGATTCCATCACTTAACCGTCTAAAACAAAAAATGAAAGGTAAAGCCTTTGATTTAATTTCTATTAATTACGCTGAAGATAAACAGGTTATTTTAGACTTTTTAAAAGAAGTAGATGTGGATTATCCTGTACTCATGGATCAGGATGGCAGATTTGCCAAAAAATGGAACGTTATCACCTATCCCTCTACCTTTCTGATTGATAAAAACGGAAAAATTATTTATGGCGTTAATTCTGCAATAGTATGGGATGCGCCTGAAGTCATAGATATAATTAATGCATTATATTAGTTAACTAATCTTAGTCAGTCATAAGCATAACTAACTATATTTATTTTATTCTGCGTTTTGGTTTCTTCGAGACTCTTGGTGTATTGATCTTTTTAAGATACTGCTGATGAAGCATATTATCCATATCCCATAAATCACAGCTTAAAGACACCGTCGGTAATAACCCGGCTTGTGTTTTACCCTGAACATATATAATTTCATAACAACGTTTTTTTTCACAAACAAGTCGTTCAGATAGCAAACCCATAGGTTGAGATGATAAATACTCACGTAACAGGTTGTGTCTGCTACTAGGACAAAATATATAATCAATCTGAACATCAGGATGTTTTAACTCGATCTTGCTAATAATCTCAATTAAACACTCACCACCTACCCCCGCCAGTATAACCAGATGTCGGTTTTGTGAGTCAAACACTAAATCACCTGCATCCGCAGTTATAAGTTCATGTTTACCCGTGCCAAAAGGTGCAATTTTTGCTGATAATTGTTCAATTATATGCGGCAACTGATCAACAAACACCAGCTTCTCACATAAATTGTGACTAAGAATTTTAATGCCTAAATAACCGTGATCACAACAGCAGTCCCATATATATGGATAAGCTTCTTTCTGCTGAGCGTTTGTAACGAGTTCAAGAATAGCGTTTAAGCGCGGACCGATACTGGCAGATGGATTCATATTAGCAACCTGGTATCTCATATGATGTAATATTTTCGAAAACAGCCATAAAACTATTAGCATTCATTTGAGAACGTCTGCTCTGTGATTGATATAGAGAGAATAACAACATAATCACTATGTGTTTATATAAAACAGGATTTTTTCCTAGAGACAATACAATCAAAGACGTTTAACTTACTATTTGTTTGAAGTTAAGCGGTGATGGTCATGGCAACAATACATAAAAAAACATTTAAAGACACTCTCAATCAACAATATGAGACCAGACTACATCGTCTGTTATTAGACAAATATAAATACGACCCAATATATTCTCAATATATTCCTCAAAACTTTATTGATTTTGACTTTTATCTGAAAGTCAGTTTCGACTCTAACAACAGAGTAAAAAACGTTACCTCAAAATAGCATTGACGTATTATGGTTATTTAATTTCAACCGGTATATCAACCAGCAACAATGATAATGCGGCCATCACTTTATCAAAATCTTTCTTATTAACTATAAACTTTATGTTATTTAACTTATCAGCATACAAATCAATAATAATATTATTTTTGTTTAAATCTTTTTTATAACAATCTGGAAAACCTGTTAATAACAGGGGATCATCGTATAAATTAATAGCAACAAGTTTATTAAATTCAAAGTCATAAGCGTAATATTCCTTTTCAAATACAACGATGTCATTAAAACCTCTATTTGTATTCTTTAACTCTTTGCCTCGTTTATACGCATTGAGAAATATTTTATTTTCAAACACCTGTATATTAGCTTTATCATCAAACCAGAAACCCCGAGCACCACATATACCCGATAACTTACTGAGATCATTAATACTCTCCTCAATAATTGTTCTGGCCTGCTCACCCGTCATTGTTTTTTTAAGAGCCAGCATCTGCTCACTTGGAGTATAACTGGATGAACACGAACTGACAAAAACGGCTAATAAAGTTAATATTATATATTTCATATTTTCACTTACATATCTGTTAACTGGGTAATTTCTGGTAAATACCTTAGGCATGAATAGTCAGTATTATTTAATATTATTTTTTAACCAGTCATTTACATTGCTTACAAGCTCTTCATTTTTATTAACGAAAAAGTGGTCTGCACCCGGCACAACTTTTTGTGAGTAACTTTTATTTTTTGAACTGGCTTCTCTACGCTGATGTGCAGAATCAATAACAGACTCAAGGTCTTTCTCACCATATAAATCTAGTACAGGTACACTAATACTCTGCAGCGTAAATAATGTATTCATACGTTTGTCTTCTCTTGCACCGGGCATACCAATAGCAACAAACGCCTTAATAGATGTATTTTTTTCATTTGCCAGATAATAGGCACTCATAGCAGAACCAAGGCTATGGGCTACAATGACTATTTTTTTGATGCCTTTATCCTGTAAGTTTTTAATAGCTGCATCCATACGCGGTTTTACATCATCAAACAATGGCGCATACTCCTTATAATCAGCATCATTATCTAATACCGGCATTTGTATTGATAAGGTAGCCCAACCACTGTCTGGTAACCCGGTACGTAATGGCTGCACAATATCTTGCCAGTTGGGATGTACACCTGAGCCATGAACCACGATAACACCCGCTTTAGTTTCATCAGTGTTTGATTCCATATAAATAGCCAGCGCTTTGTGTTTACCAAGATCAAGCCACTGCGCCTCTCCATCAACAATAAAATCGACTGTCTGCTCGACCCAGCGTTTTTCTTTAGCCCGATCATATGCATATGCATAATTTACAAATTGGCTGGTAAGTAAAAGCAGAGAAAGTAATATGGTTTTCATGATTCACACTCAAAATTTAATGATATTAACGATTATGCTGTAGTTTAACATAAGGTGATATTCGATATAGTTTGCCACTATCCGTTGAAAAGTAAAGCCACCCTTCAGGGCTTTGCGTTAATGCACGAATACGCTCATCAAGCTTTTCCAGTAACCTTTCTTCTTTTAAGAAAGACCCATCTTCATTTAAAACAATTCTATTAATATGACGTAATTTAAGCGCACCTGCCAGCAAATTTCCCTTCCACTCAGGAAACGCATCACCTGTATAAAGAATTAGACTTGAAGGAGCTATAGAAGGGATATAGACCTTAACCGGTGGTGTAATTCCTTCACGGTGAGTGCCCTCTCCTACGCTTAAAGGCCCCCAGTACTCTTTGCCATGTGACACCAGCGGCCAGCCATAATTATTTGCAGCCACAACCAGGTTTATTTCATCACCGCCTCTGGGACCGTGTTCTATTGACCACAAACGTTTATTTTCAAAGTCATAAGCCATGCCCTGCGGATTTCTATGCCCATAACTCCATATTTCCGTCAACGCCGACACACTTTTTATAGATTTTTTATTAAAAGGATTATCATCGGGCACAGTGCCATCCAGATTCAAACGCATAATTGTACCCGCATGATTTGATAAATCCTGTGAATTAGGGCGTTTGCCTCGATCCCCTACACCAAAGTAAACATGATTGTTATTATCAAATGTAATACGACTACCAAAATGGTAGTTCTGTGCGGTAGTTGACTCTGTTACCAGTAATTCCTGCCAGTTACTAAACGCCTGTTTGTCTAATTTAGCTCTGGCAAGCACTGTAGCACCTTCGCCATGAACTGATTTTACATAGGTAAAATATATCCAGCCATTGGCATTGAAATTCGGGGCTAATGCAACATCAAGCATACCGCCTTGCCCATCAGCAAAAACATCAGGGGTATTTTTTAAAGTAACTGTTGTTGACTTCTCAAGATTAATTAACTTAATAGAACCTTCACGTTCTGTTATTAATAACTCATTTGATGATAAAACAGCTATGGCCCACGGCACACCAAAACCTTCCGCGACTTTTTCAACCTTAATTTTCATGCCCTCACTTTCAATTACAAAGAAAGCATCATCCGCTAGAGCGGTAATTGACAGAGTCAAACAACTTATAACAAAAATTGAAATCAGATTTTTCATATCTTAATAGCTCTTTTCTAGTTATTTAGTTTTTTACAAATATTAAGTAACGCTAAATACAATTGTATTCAATTTTGGTTGACTTCACTCTTCGAGTAATTAATAGTCTCATATAATCACTTCAATAACATATGAAGAGTATGAGCAATAATACCTCAATAAATATAACCTTAGATGCTGATAAGTTAAAAGATTTTTGTCAGCAATTACTCAAACGATCACGTGATATCAGCAAAACCCATGATGCACTCATTACATTAGAAACTTTTATTTCCGTTTTTGCTCGACCTGCCCATGGAACGGCGGAATATAAAATAATTGAAGACAGCATCAATGAAATCACCGAATTCAGCCGCCAGCAGTTATTAAAGAAGTCAACTACAGATCTGATAAACGCGCTTAAGTTATGTGATGCAAAATCGATTACATCTATACATACACCGTTATCACGTAGCGGTTTTTATCAAATTCTCCAGACCTCAATAGAGAACCTCTCGGATGATGACATACGATTAGTCATGTTATGGTCCGGCAACTGGGTAAAAGAAGCCACTGAAATGGCCGAAGAAGCCAGTGGTTACCCTGATTCCATGGATTTCAAAAAAGCCGGTATTAGTATTGAAGAGTTTCAGGCGATAAGTGATATTGACAGAGTATTAAACCCTAAGCCATAAAGCCATAAAGCCATATAACAAACATACCGCCCCTGCTTTACGACTTACGACTACCTTTAGAGCCAACTTTTTCAGCTTCAATAAACACACGCTGCACACGTGGGTATTCATGCTTAATTGCCACATCTAGTTCTGCAATACAGTTTTCTAATTTTTCAGATGGTAAATCATCTTTGAAATCAACACTTATATTAGCCAGTATAAAATTTGGCCCCATATGCATGGTTAATACTTCATTTACGATTTCTATATTTTCATTTTGTTGAAGTATCAAACGAATTCCCTGCACGACTGGTTTATTTGCCGACTCGCCAATTAATAACCCTTTTGTTTCATACGCCAGCCAGATTGCGGTTGCAACTAAAATCAGACCAATAATAATAGACGCCACACCATCCAGATATAATATGCCGCTAATCTGCGTAATCAATACCCCCAGAAAGGCGACAAGCAGCCCCAGCATCGCTGCAGAGTCCTCAAATAACACAACAAATACACTGGGGTCTTTGGCACGTTTTACCGCTTCTATATAACCCCATTTTCCTTTACCCTGATTAAATTCTCGTAATGCGTAATACCAGGCAGCCCCTTCAAATATTAACGCAAACCCTAATACAATATAGTTTATAAACGGGTCAGTAATCTCAACAGGATGCATGACATGATGTATGCCCTCATAAATTGAAATACCTCCACCCAGAGCAAAAATCAAAATTGCAACGACAAAACTCCAGAAGTAGATCTCTTTGCCATGACCAAACGGATAATCTGCATCAGCCGGTTTATTAGCCTGTTTCATTCCATATAATAGCAATATCTGATTTCCCGTATCCACAAGTGAATGGATTCCCTCAGACAACATAGCTGAGCTGCCAGTAAACACCGCTGCCGTGAATTTTGTGATAGAGATTAAAGCGTTACCGAATAACGCCGCAATAATTACTTTTTTTGAGCCCGATGACATTTTATATATTCGCTTTAAATTTTATTTTTATCGTTATTTTGTGCTTAAACCGCCATCAATGACGTATTAAGTACCGATTGAACCTGAGTATATTTATAGTAATTAAACAATGCCATTTATAGTTATCATTAATTTCTGATATATAACCATGTTATTGCGTCACAAATAATCTATAAATTTAACTAATTTATTTGCAAACAGGCGTAAACGCCTCCAGAATTTAGAAAAATCACTAACCGTTATAAAGAACTCCAAGAGATTAAACAAATGAAGACGACTCAAATATTTCACATAATCATATCACTTGCATTGCTGGCAGGTTGCTCCAGCTCAGGAACGAAACACCCCAGCCAGCTTTCTAAAACAGCGCAAATTAACTCAACACACTGTTACAACGAAGATGTGGAGACACTGACAGGCCGACTTAATGAGTTTTTACAAAATTGTTATGCTGCTAGTAAATTCAGCAGCAACTCTATAAAAATCGGTGATATTCCCCTCGGTAAAAGAATTTCATTAAATACCGGTAGCGCTTACCCATATTCAGTTGAATTACGCGCAGGCATTAATGACTGTAAAACAGAAGCAAAAATGTATGGCATAGATAAGAGTTGGTCAGAAGCGCTATATCAATCAAACCTTGCTGCATATGGTAAGGCTTATGAGTGCCCTTGAAAGTTTAATTCATATGTAACCGAGCATAGTTTTAATATTAGGCACAATGCTACTCTGACAGCTATTCCTATGTTTTCCCTGTTACCAGGGAATAATAGAACCGTCTATATCAAAAAAACCTCCACTGTTGTCGAGAGTTAATGCGCTTAATGTTTTTTGCAATTGTAATACGCATTCAACGGTATTTATTTCACCATTAGGGCCACCCATATCGGTTTTAACCCAACCCGGATGTAATATGGCGACTTTAATTCCCTGAGGTTTCAGGTCTATTGCCATACTGGTCATTACCGCGTTCACTGCGGCTTTTGATGAACGATATAAATAACTACCACCGGAACCGTTATCTGACATGCTGCCCATTTTACTACTCATAGTTACAATGGTTTTCAGTTGGCTACTTGCTACATGTTTAACAAACGCCTCTGACATTTTCATGGGAGACAGGGTATTAATACTGAAACACGCTAACCATTGTTGTTCATCGGTATTCCCAAAGTTAGCATCATAAGGGCCATAAATGCCCGCGTTATTAAATAAAATATCGATGGGTGTATTTTTAAGTTCACTTGCCAGCGCTGTAATTTGTTGTGAGTCTGATACATCTAAGGCATGAACTGATATATTACCATTTATTTCGGCTAGCTTCTGTAAGGCAGGCGCATTATCTGGTGAGCGGCAACAGGCAAATACACGCCAGTTATTATTTGCGTATTGATTTACCAGCTCCAGGCCAATTCCCCTGTTAGTGCCTGTAATTAAAATAGTATTCATTATTTATACCTTGTTAAATGAGCAGATAAAGAATAAAAGGGCCTGGAATAAAATCCCAGTGAATAATTGTTTCTAATATTTTAGAGGAAACCGTATCAGAAACAATCGTACCCCTGTAATAATAGCATGGTTAGAATTGCACCTATTACGTTTATTATTTACATAATCAGTCGTCTAATTTTTTTAGAGTCTTATCAGAACACCCACAATAAGAAGCTATTTTTAAATACATACAAGCCTTTGTTTTTAAAATCAAATTAACATAGCTACTACCATGGGTAGTCCTATTTGTTTCGGCATTGCGCCGAAACATTTTTGAAAATTGTACCTGCACTTTTGAAATACTTTGCGACCAGCGGAAAAGGCAATATGGAACTAACAAACAGCAACACTAAACAACTGACACCCGGCGAGTCTCTCCGGGATAAACGTGTTACAAATTGATACTCAAACATCCTTATCTCCATGCAACACAGCCTTAAGTTTGGCAATAGCTTCTGTTCGTTTGTTTTTATTCATTCTTTCGAGATTCTATAGTTTCCAGCGTACTGAAGGAAGCTGTTCGATATGCGGCAATCCAAGGTGTGTCCAGTCAGGTTTGCCTTCTTTAAAAGAAAGAAGGAAGGTGCAATCCTCTTCTGTCAGGTTATCCATTAAAGTATTAACCAGTCGTGGCAATGTCGTTTCAAGAACTTCAAGCTCAACATCATCAAAGGCCATGCCACTGAACTCAGATGCGTACACTTCAGCTAATGGCCTGGCTCTGGGTGCCAACAATTCAGCCATGGGTCGGTTATGCCCAATCAGGTAAACAATAAAAGCACGAACTAGATCACGGCTAATGCCTTCGTTATCCAGAAGAAATAACGTGTCGTATAAATCACGTGGATGCTGTCGATCCAGTGTGGCGCAAATTTTCCCTGCATACAGATCATTAAAACTTAATAACGGTACTTCAGCAAAACCAAACCGCTCTTCAACATAAGAGTGAACGACACGAGTTTCTGCTTCAAAAACTGCACCACGGAGTACCGGTGTTACTTCTATTTTCACCATGGCATCAGGCCGTGCAATTCTTAGTTTGAGTAAAGTAGCTGTTTCACGATTAGGCTGTGCAGTTACCTTACAGTCAGGTAATCTTTGTTCAATTTCAGTAGCTATAGATTTTAGTGCAGAGTCAATCTCTGCCAGAGCATGGTCACGATCACCCATTGGCAAATAAGCCAGGTCGATATCAACTGACAAACGAGGTAAATTACGCACAAACAGATTGATGGCCGTTCCACCCTTCAATGCAAAACATGCCTGTTGCCCAACAATAGGCAAAAGCTGAACCAGTAGACTGACCTGCCTGTAAAAAGGGTTACTAGATTCCATCCATCAATCCTTTTGTCGTAACACTAAGCATTTCTCGGGGTACCGTTATCTGGTACTTATTATCAAAAGCACCACCTTTTTGAATAACGCGTTTGCCACTTCCCAGATTCACAGCTTTAACATCAAGACGATCAAACCAGGTAAAACCATGTCGCTCAGCAAACCATAGAAACAGTCGTTTAGCTTTAATCTGGTGACAGGCTTTAAGCAGTTTTATTATCAACTGGGGGCGCAATGAGGTGGCCGATTCAAATAGTTTATCAAGTACCTCGAAATCAGAGGCCTGTTTAACTTCTGAGGTCATTTCCAGTAGCGCCAGTTCAGGCATAGAGTGACGCAACGGCCAGTCCCAGTGACCAAAAGGCTTTGTTGTCACTGACTCTGTAACGGGCAGATCAAAGAGCTTTGATTTATGCAGGATGAGTCGGTAAGGGGCTTCCAGTTTACTTATCCAGCTCGGCAACTTATCAACACCATAAAGATGTATCTGCTTTATACCTTGCATGGAGAGATAGTGAGCAAAGCCCTGAAGCTCCAGAGCAGATCTGCCACCGACATGGGCCGAATAGCCTAACGCCTGAAGAGAGTAGATTATATGCTCCCATTTCAGCGGCGGACCGGGGCGTCGATAGGCTCCACGGGCAAGTGGCACCAGAGCACCAGATCGTAGGTAATAGTCCACTAATGGCCGCTCGAAGCCTCTCTTCGCGAGCCAGCTACGGTCTACCACCAGACCTTCTGGTAGCAGGTCTTCCAGGGTATTTCTTGTGGCCCGGGGTTTCACTGGTTTCTAAAATCTCATAGTTGCATAGGAATACTATGCATTATTGGATAAACATAAACCAAATGCAAGTTTATCTATCATGTGATTTGCATAGTTATACTATGCAATAGCTTATTTTTATAAACAAAATTAATCTACACCACGTCTGTGGACTAGCTCAATCAGTCGGATATAACGGGCATCATTAGTTAATCGTGTGTCAGCTTTCCATATTTGACCCAAACATTGCTGTAGCTCTCCTGACAACCATTTTGCATCATCACCTATTAAAGAGTGAAGATATAAGAGAGCTTTGGAAGGAAATTTCGTACTTAACTCAGTTTCATGCAGTATATGAACAAGATAATCAGGTTGTTCGACAGGTTGAAGCCAGTGTTGAAATTCCTGTGTTACTCCATCAAAAGAATCTTTAGCAGAAACACAGACTCTTGCCATGATTTATTATCGGGAAATACGCTTAGCGTGATGACAGAGCTTCACCCACACCAACTCAGTTATGGCTGAGCATAACCATTTACCCCCGCTGTCATGTTACTCAGAGACACATTTAGCCTGCTCACCTTAGCTGTTGTGATAGCTTATATTGATGGTAAAAAAAGCACGCGCTTTCAGAATTAAACAGTTAGCACAACCTCTGCAATCACACTATGATATACGGGAGAGCAGTGAACCCGAAATATAGCTATAAATCATCAACAAACTCATAAACCTGGCTACTCAGCTAGCACTCTGTTTTACAAGTAACACTGCCGTTTCGTGCTGGGCATGTACAAACGATTTAATTGCAAGATGCGATAAATCGTTTTTTTCTTCAAGGGTATTAACTGTAACAACCAGGTTTGCATCTGCAGAATAATCCAGCACAGCCTCACAAATTAACTGTTTACCCTTTAATGTATTAACGGTAATAATAATACTACTCGATTGCTCCACTTTTAGTGATTCTAATACAGGGAGTTTATCCAAATGCCCAAAATAAGCCCTGTAACCACGTTTTCTTGCAAGTAACACGTGATTGAGGTTATCAGAAATAATTAAAAAATCAGTGCCTTTATTTTCTAACTCTTTTGCTACGATTCTTCCTAAAGTATCAAAGCCACAAATTATTGTATGACCACTTACTTCTACAGGTGTTATTTTATCTGACTCAAAAAACTCTACGACAAATATAGACGCGATTTTATAAACATTGTTTACAACAAAAGGTGTTATTATCATGGATAAAATTGTTATTAAAATAAGAAAACTCCCTAATTCATTCGATACAATACCCTGACTAATTGCCAGTGCAAAAATAACAAAAGAAAACTCCCCTATCTGGCAAAGAGAAATCGCTGTTTTTATTGAATCACTTTTATTGGATTTATTTCTTATAAGAAAATAGATAATTAATGCTTTTATCAGCATCACAAGCATTAATATCCCAAGCACCAGATACAAATAACTCAAAAAATAAATCACGTCTATTTTTGTACCAATTGAAAAGAAAAAAGCACCTAATAATAAATCTTTATACGACGCTATATCTGACTCTACCTTGATATGAAAGTTAGTTTCAGCAATGATCATACCCGTTATAAATGCCCCTAAGGAATACGTAAACCCCATGCCATGAACAACAAGAGAAGCACCTATAACAATGGTTAGCACTGAACCTAAAAAAAGCTCTTCCATTTTTGCTTTGCTGGAAAAATTCAGTAACCATTCTATAATTTTCTTACCTATAGTAAACATGAAAGCGATAATACAAGTGGCATAAAAAACTGTTTTTAACAGAACATCACTTAACGCCAGCTCATCTTTTGATAAGAAACTAATAAGCAGCAATATAGGAATCACCGCCAGATCCTGAAAGATCAAAATAGAAACTGATTTTTCACCATACGGTGTAAGTATGTCCTTTGATTTTTTTAAATAAGGTAAGACGATGGCAGTTGAAGACAGGCTAAATGCAAGCGCTATAACAATTGAGGAAACAGCATCTATAGAAAAAACGTAATATGATATTAATCCAATAATAAGAGAGCTTACTGAAACCTGCATAAACCCATTAAAAAATATGATCTCTTTCATTTTTTTCATTTTCGAAAAAGACATTTCAAGACCAATAGTAAACATAAGAAAAACAATACCAAACTCACCAATAAGCTCTAATTCTTCCAGGTTTACACTGCCATTAAAATCAAAATAATTACTCACAATGGTGCCCGTAATAATGTAACCAACAATATGTGAAATAGAAAATTTTGTTAGCACAATATTTAATGTTGTTGCTATAGCTAAAGAGACGGCTATAACAATGAGTATGGAGTCCATAATGCTTCCTTGAAACGGCTTATATAATGAATATTAAAGATCTAAATTTATAGAGAAATAATTTTTTATAAAAACCTCTCTATAATAATCTTGCATTTTTATACTGTGCATAATATACAATTAAGCACATAACATACCAATAAACCGGGATAAAACCACAAATACGAAACTAGAATTAATAGAATATTATCAAGAACTTAATAGAATTCAGACGTGTTATTTTTTTAGCACTCATCATAGAAACGACTGTTTTTATGCAAAAGCACCAGTAAAGTGCATATCCTAAAACATAACTGCAGGTTAAATTAATCGAAAAATAATTATGAGGCCTGAACATTATCTGGCCAGCCCTTGCATGTAATAAAAACCTGATGCGTTAAGCCGCACCTGTTAATGAGCATATAATTCATTTCAGGTCAGGCTGCGATAAATATCAAGACTGGTTTTATTTTTCCACAGGCCTTATATCGGCAAGCAGAAAAAAACCGGTTTTAACAGGCACTTTTAAAAGCACGCCAACACACACTTGCCATTACGGTTAAATTACATAGTGCGCCCGCTTAAGAAAGCCTTATCAGGTCACCCACAATAAGAAGCTACTTTTAAATACACACAATCCTTTGTTTTTAAGGTCTAATTAACATAGCTATTACCGTGGGTGCCCTATTAGTATTCTCAACAGAGATTACTTAGGTTTATGATTTTTTCGTCTAGCCATACCAATTAAACCAATTAAACCAGAACTAAAAAGCCATACTGCTGCTGGTATCGGTACTGCAGATACAACAGATAATTGAACAATATCCATACCGTAATCATCTAAAATATAATTTACATCCCAATTAAGGTCACCGTCTAACAATGCTAGAGAAAGCAAATCAAATTCACCAACTATAGTTTCGGCAGTAAGGATATTGAAGCTGTCACCTAGAAAGAATGAATTAAACTCAGGAAGTATATCAACATCTAAAGTTCCTCCAAGATGAGCTGTACCAGAAACATCTAAACTGTCATGGTTAAAATATAAAAAATCTACATTAAATATTCCGTCTAAATTTTGTGTGTAATCACCAATTATTTTAGTTGTGCTTTGTGAAGCAATACTTCCTGGCGATAATACTCCGCCATTATTGATTAAATTTCCTGTGAAGATGTCAACAGCAAGGTTACCGCCTGTAAAATTAAACTGAGAATTTGAATTTTCCGCAATGATATTCTCTGCCGATAAAGTACCACCTTGTAGGTTGTAGGTGCCATCACCTCCCTGAGACGCAAGAGTTATATTAGTGGTTGTATTATTTCCGTCAACTTGAGTAAATACGCCTGCCCCTTCAGAACCAATAACTATTTCAGTTGCATTAATTGTCTGGCCTGTCGTTAATACATGGTTGCCAGTGCTTCCAGATGCTGATCCTACATTTAGTTTATCAACATTTATATCATTAGCATTTAAAGTTCCACCCTCTATATTAATTATACTATTACCAGAACTTCTAAGATTTTGAATGCTTCCATTAACAGTTAAATTACCGCCGGTAAGGTTATAAACCCCTTCACCATCACTTGCAACACCCATAATTAAGTCCGTATCTATTATATGATCTCCACCACTTTGATTAAATGAGCCTGTATTGTAATAGCCTATGGTGACTCTATTAGCATTCAATGTACCGGCTGTTAATGTATAGCTACCTTCACTTCCAAGGCCTACAGAAATAGCCAAATTATCTGTGACTGTATGCACCCCACCATTCTGAATAAAATATCCAGCTCCAGTTATATCTGATTGATTTATTCTCGACCCAAAAACTTCCGTACTTGAGGTAAGAGTTCCTTCATTTAAAGTATATGTGCCATAACCATTTTCACCCAGCTCCAAATATACCATGGAGTTTGAACCACCATCCTGTGTAAACACGCCTACTCCCTGACCGCCAATAGTTTCTGTCCATACATCTAATTCACCAGTTCCAGAAAGCGTATAATTTCCAATTGAGCCATCCTGCCCCCCTAACGTAAGTCTGCCAGTGTTAGTGTGTATTCCACCACTCTGGTTGATCGTGCCTGTACCATTAACACCTATTACTTCATTAGCCGTCTCTAGATTTCCATTTGTTTGGTTATAAAAACCATTACTACCTGAATTTACGCCCATTAAAAAATTAAATGCCGTCAATGTGCCACCATCTTGAGAATACATACCTGTACCATCAATCCCTACACTCATCACACTAGATACATTTAAAATATTCTGTGACTGAAATAATGTCATTGTTCCTGTACCTGTTGAATCGACAAAAACCTCTAGTGCCCCCCCAGGAATGAAACCAATATTCTGATATGTTGCTACCCTATCAATATCATCAGACTGAGTCAGAAAAAAAGAAGTCACACCTGGGGCTGGAAAGGGCGCATTATTCCAGCATGACTGATTACCCCAGTCGCCATCATCGCAAATCCATTGAAGATCGTTAAATCCGGCATAAGATGGAGCTATATAAACACTTGAAAGGTAGACACTTAAAAGTATAGAGGCAGAGTTTTTTATTAATTTTGATGTGCATACTTCCATTTAATGATTTCCTAATTTTTAGATATTTTAATATTATATTAGGATTGCAATCTTTATACCAAAACAATAAAGTCATGATTTAATTTAAATTAATCCAAAAGCTATAAATAAACAAATCTACTACTGTAA
>JAPHRB010000025.1 GCA_026197015.1 Gammaproteobacteria bacterium
AATGTTTAAGCTGTCATAAAAGCCAATCCTTAGAAAATATTAAGGTTATGGGTAAATATGCTTTACCTGTTATGAGTGGATTTATTAAAAATGAGACATCAATGTGTATAGAATGTCATGGC
Source organism: Gammaproteobacteria bacterium (assembly GCA_026197015.1). Taxonomy (GTDB): domain Bacteria; phylum Pseudomonadota; class Gammaproteobacteria; order SZUA-229; family SZUA-229; genus SZUA-229. The sequence continues at coordinate 123 of JAPHRB010000025.1, forward strand.
GACGATAATTCTAGTCATATAGTAGGTGTGACTCCTGATTATAGCGTGCCTGCTGATTTGCCACTTGATGAAGAAAATAAAATGACTTGTCTTACGTGTCATTATGTACATGGTAATCTTGAAAGTGATAGACCAATGGCAAGTAGTAGTTTTATGGATCACCTGTTTAATCGTGATAGATTAAAGAAAAGTTATGTTCTTCGAAGAAATAATGCGCAAGGCGATATGTGCCTTGCCTGTCACAGTAAAGAATGAGTAGTATTTATGAATAATTCAGATATAAAAAGACATACAATATTTATACAGAAAAAATTTCAGGCGCGATCAATAATTACGGTTGTGGGTATTATTGCAATATCTGGATTAGTCTCAGGTGTGTTGTTGTATTTTTTACTTGCAAATGAATTAAGTAGTGAGCTTCAGGTTGCCCACTCACAAATACAAAATACCTGGGACAGTCTGGCTCCTGCCATTATATTTGGAAATATAGTAACAGTGATTGTTACAGGTTTGGTAGCTGCTATAGCTGTGCTTTATCAAAGCCATAAAATTGCTGGCCCTATGTACCGTTTGCAGAGTATTTGTGAAGAAGTTTCCAAAGGAAACTATAATCCGGTCTCTTCATTACGTAAAGCTGACCAGTTAACGGCACTCGCCGAATCTTTTGAAACGATGTTGTTGTCTTTACGTGATAAACAAAGTCATCAATCTGAAATATTGGCCGAGGTTCAATTTCTAATCACATCATTACTAAAAGAGGCAGATAGTGAAAATCAGAAAAAATTGCTAAATGAGATGCAGGTTAAGCTCGATATATTAAATTAACTAAGCCTGTCTAAAAATATCAAATATTAAAAAGTTCGTCCGTCCCAGCCCCACATGTGCCGTTCAGGATTAATGAACTCAATGTAAATTCGAGATTCATCAATCTCACAATTTGTGTTAATAAATTCACATAGTGCTTTAGAAAATGAGGCAGTTAAATTTTCTGCTAACCCCAGACTCTTAAGACTAAGTAATGCACAGGGGGTGTTGTTCCCTGCAAACGATAAACATTGATCGTCTTCAATGTTTATCATCACATAAGTCTCAGGTTTGCCTAATAATCTGGCGGTGGTTTTTGATGCAGATTCGGCTAAAGATGCTTTATTCTCAATTTTAATATTTGTTTTGATATTTAATACAGGCATATTATTTACAATGTTTAGCAATTAAACTTTTAGCCTGACTTATTTTTGCTTCTTTTTGAGCTTGTGACATATAAGTAACATTACCATCTTTATCTTTACTGCGTACCCGGCCTACAGATAGCATTGTTTCCAGATTTTTACGAGCCTGAGCGCAAGCCGCTAAACGACGTTTTTTTTCAGCAGCCGTTTCTACTTTCTTTTTGGGCTCTGCGGGTGGCAGGTCTTTACTGTCTGCTTCATCAGTCGCTACACCATCTGAATTTTCATCGGCGGTTTTGCTACCTGGGCGAGTATAGCTGGATGTATCTCGTGGCGCATATTGCTGTACGTCCATTTTTTCTGATGTTGCATCAGCCGGCCGTTGTTGACCGTAATGAATATTTCCTTCAGCATCAACCCATTTATATATTCCAGCAATAGATTGTGAGCATATCAGTGAAAGTATGCTGAAAAGAGCAATTTGACGAATTGACTGATTTATTGTTTCCCTGTTTATATACATGTTGTTCGCTTTTGTTATTTAGGATATTTACCGATTTTATAGTAGTTTTATAAGTATATGCCAACCCGTAGGTAAAATTATCGCTATTCAATAGATATATGACAACATAATCTTTGCATATGGAGTGTTGATTTTGGTACTATAACGCCTCCTTAGAGCACCTATAAGTAAATGTTATGGCAGATAGACGACTAAAAGTATTTCATACAGTAGCCAGGTTATTGAACTTTACCAAAGCAGCCGATGCTCTGCATATGACCCAACCGGCGGTCACTTTTCAAATTCGCCAGTTAGAAGAATATTTTAATACACGTCTATTCGACCGAACGCACAATCGAGTAAGTTTGACTGAAGCAGGGCAGCGTGTTTATGGCTTTTCAGGGAAAATCTTCGAGCTTTATGATGAAATGGAGCACGCTATACGCGAAATGACGGGAGATGTAAGTGGCATAGTCACTCTCGGCGCCAGCACAACAATCGCAGAATATATGTTGCCGTTTTTATTAGGTGACTTTAAATCTAAAAACCCTGAAGTAAATATTCGTCTTAAAGTATCTAATACAGATGGTATTGTTTCTATGGTTGAGAATAACGTGATTGATCTGGGTATTGTTGAAGCATCTGTAAGTAATAAAAACTTACAGGTGGATGTGTGTCGCATGGATCAGTTAGTCGCCATAATGCCGCCTGAGCATGAATTATCGAGTTTTGAGTCAGTTACAGCCCAGCAGTTAATCGCTCTGCCATTTATATGTCGTGAAGAAGGGTCTGGTACACGCGAAGTGATAGCTGAGTATTTTAAAGAAACAGGAGTTACAGAGGAGCCCAATGTGTGTCTGGAGCTGGGCAGTCCTGAATCAATTAAGAGTGCTGTTGAGGCAGGTATGGGTATCTCTATTATGTCTCTGTCAACCGTACAGAAAGAATTAAAACTGAATACACTTGTAGCCGTTCCATTGGAGCCAGCATTAGAACGTCCGTTCTCATTTGTGCATCAGCGCCATAAGTTCAAAGTGCGAGCAATGGAAGAGTTACTTGAATTTGCTAAACAATATTGCGTTTCTCATCCTGGTAAGTAAAAAAACAGCTAATAACTGTTGTTATTGATAGGTATTCTGTAGCAACAGTTTTGTAACTCTAATATAGATGTAGAATGACAATCTAAACCTCATACAATTTTCCTGTTACAATTAAACGTATATTTATTCAGGAGAGATATTTTGACCCCCTCAGTGCAATCCTTAACTTCAATATTTGAAAACCTGCCTGAAAAAGACCAGAATACATTATTCGAATTTGCGGAATTTTTAAAATCACGCGCGCCAGAGCCTTCATCAAAAGTAACCGAACCACTGGGTATTCTGAGGCCTGAAGAAGAAAGTGTTGTAGCGGCTATTAAACGCCTGAAAGAAAATTACCCAATGGTTTCTCAAAAAGCATTATTAAATGAGACTTCTGAGCTTATGATGCAACATATGATGCAGGGTAAAGCATCGGCGGATGTTATTGATGAGCTTGAGCTTTTATTCGAGAATAAATTTAAAATAGAAACTGGTTATACAGAGTGATAGAAGTACTACGCGAATGGTATGTGAGGCATTTTTCTGACCCACAGGCGGTCATTCTTACTTTAATGTTAATTTTTGGTTTTGCACTTATTACCTTTATGGGAAATGTGTTAACGCCGGTAATTGCTGCAGTGGTTATTGCTTATATATTAGACGGTATTGTCTGGCGATTGTGTCATTTTAAAGTGCCCCACGTATTAGCAGTTAGTCTGGTGGTCGTTGGTTTTGTAGTTACCTTACTTATTTTGATGCTCGGCTTATCTCCACTCATTTCAAAACAGCTGACACAGTTTTTTATTGAATTGCCAAATATGTTAACTAAAGGTCAGAATTTGCTCATTAGTTTACCTAAGGATTACCCTTTTATATCTGAAACACAAATACAGGATATAGTTTCTCACGTTAATACCGAGTTAGCTTCTATAGGGCAACTGGTTGTTTCCCAGTCTTTATCATCAGTTGTAAATCTGTTTACCGTATTGGTATATATGGTTGTAGTTCCCCTGTTAGTGTTTTTCTTTTTAAAAGATAAATTAACTATCCTTAACTGGATAAGGCGCTTTTTACCTCAAGAAGACGGTTTGGCGACAACAGTATGGAGAGATGTAGATAAAAAAATTGGTAGTTATATTCGCGGTAAGTTATTTGAGGTCGTCGTAGTCGGTATAATTACATATATTCCATTTAAAATATTTGGACTACAATATGCAGCGTTATTAAGTCTGTTTGTAGGACTTTCAGTTATTATTCCATACGTAGGTGCAGTGGCTGTTACCATACCTGTTGCCTTAATTGCCTATTTTCAATTTGGTGTTGGCTCTGAATTTTTATATATTATGCTGGCTTATTTCTTAGTTCAGTTTCTGGATGGTAATTTACTGGTACCGCTTTTGTTTTCTGAAGTCGTCAATATGCACCCGGCAGCCATTATTATGGCGGTATTAGTTTTCGGTGGTTTATGGGGTGTTTGGGGTGTGTTTTTTGCAATACCTCTGGCTACTTTATTTCAGGCAGTCATAAATGCCTGGCCAGTGAGTGCTGCAAATCATAGCAGTGCTTAATATCTGCTCAAGTATTCGATATAACTCTTAAGCCGGTGTTTTCACCATTATCTCAATAATCCTGGCTTCATTATGAGAGAAATTAATTTTTCAGGTCCAGGAATAGAAAATAATTTTTACTGAAGATCAATGGTGTTTTTTATAATGTTTTTTTCGGCTTATTTTTAATTTTCTAGACCACCAGACCCAAAAGCCACTAATGCCTAATAACATCATAAGTAAAGCGCTTATATCCATTATATAAATCCCCCACTTATCGTTGAATAAACGCCCGGAATGCAGGTCTAGAATGACTCTTTCCAGATTTAGACCCTGTCCTCGATAAGATTTTTTCAGTGTTGAAATCTGAGTTTCAGATAGTGCAAAGGGTATTGCCCAGTTTGTTGTTGCTAACTCATCGGTTTGCCAGTTAGTGAAATCTGAATTCGAAATATAAAAGTTATTCGCAGTATCTAACAAAGCTATTTTATTATCTGTTATTCCAATTTTTTTAATTGGCAGTGAGAATGTAACTGGCATAAGCTCAATTATTTCACCCTCGTTATCAATCAGTAAAACGAATTTTTCCAGAGCTATCGCTATTATGTCATCAATTTTGACAAGCCCCTGTAATTTCTCTTTATGTGAGGAGAAGTTAAGGCCGTTAAAAAATAATTGTTGATTCCATTGGCTAACCCAGCTGTCACCTGCTTTGTAGTTGACAGGTACACCTTGTGGATTGATATTGTACCAGTTTAGAATTAAATCTGACTCAACAATAGTCTCATCAAGTTTAAGGTATTCTGTGTGGTTGAGCATAATGCCAGTTATGGAGAGAATGAAAATTAATAAAAGTGCAGCCAGACCTATCCGTCTATGCCATAAAAAAAATGCAAAAGGTTTTTTTCGCCTGCTCACTTTGAACTAACCTGTGACTGCACTGTTTTGTTTAATAGAAGAGCAATACGGGCTAACTTTTCCAGCGCTCGCACAGAGAGTGTGGCACCTGATATTCCGTCTATTGTTTCACTTAAAGAATTATCACTATTTAAAGTTAGTTTGTTAAACTGTTGAGTAAAAAAAGGGTAACGAACTTCCCAGCCTCTGGTTTCTCTAAAAACCAGAACTTTTAGACGACTGATTTTATTATCATCAATTACAATACCAACAGTGATAGGTTTCTTCTTGCCTATTTCTTCAAGTATCCAGACACTTCGGCTTTCATTTTTCCAGTAGCGTACTCTTTTAGATAAATTTTTGTGTTGCAGAATATTTTCGATCTGCTCACGTAATTCGCCCTTAACCCATATAACCTGTGGTTCTGGCTGTTGCTTAAATGCTTCAGCTACAAACTCAGCTGGTTGCTGATATGTGCCTTTAGCAAAACTGTTAGCAGTAGCAATAATTAAACATGTGAATAGTATTTTATAAATCATTAGTAAATTTTATCAGGTGTTTCAACTAAAGCTAGTACTTGTAGTTTAATCATTGGCTCATGAAAATATAATTTTTTAATAAGCAGAAAAGGGAAGTGCTGTAAACGCACTTCCCAATGTTCCAGCAATGATTATCGTAAAGACCAACTCACGATATGCTAATAATAGCAGGAGTCTTTATACTAGAACTGATAACCTATACCTACGTTAAAGCCATCAAAGTCACCGGCATCATCATTTTGCATCTGATAATCTGCTTTTATTACAACATCTTCATGTGGCCAGTAGTTGATACCCACATCGGTTTGTGCCGCGCCTTCAACAAAGGTAGTTGCATCCTTCTGATAATCAATTTCAGTTTGACGTGCAAATACACCAATTTTATCAGTGAATTTATATGATGCCTCTACAAGAAATCCATTCTGAGAATCAGCTGTTGTATTGATATCTACATTCCAGTCCGCATATAGAGCGGTAGCTGTGAATCCTGAAATTGTGTATCTTACATGTGCTTCAAGTAATACTGCGCTAACTTCATCAGCTGTTGTGCCTTGCGCTAAATCTGACTGGTATTGAGCAGTACCTGCTAATTCCAGACCTGTAATGCCTGTGTATTTTACACGAGCGGTATAAGCCAGAGCATCTGCTACTGCATTAGAGACTTTTTGGCGACCACTACGAATTACGCCATCTGCATTATATAAACCTGAGGTAATAGCAAGATCATAACTAATACCACTCGCTGAATTTGCGGAGTACATAACACCACCCTCCCACCAGGTAGCAGGAATGATGTACTTTTCAACATTATTACGCTCTACACCATAAAATGTCGGTGGTTCGTGAGTTTCATTTATTATGCCAACAGGAATGAGGAAAACACCGGCTTTGATGTTAGCAGTATCACTCGTATCAAACTCTATATAAGCCTGTTCAAGTTCAACTTCACCATTCTGTCCTTCACCTGCTACGGAGTGCTCTAACTCTAGTTCAGAGAAAAAACGGATGTTGTCATTAAATTCATGAGCGAAGAATAAAACGAAGCGGTGAAAATCAATTTCTTTTTTGTCCGAGTTGTTTAAATCTGAGCTTAAATTGTTGTAATGTAGCTCACCATAACCACCAATCGTTGTTGCACTCGAATAACTAGTTGAGTCTGATGTACTTTCCAGATTTGCTAAAATCTGACTATTTTCTGCTTTTAATTCATCAATTTGTTTTTGCAGGCTATCGAGGTCAGCAGCAAAAGAGCCGGTTGATGTGAGAGTTGTGGCAATAGTTGCTGCAATTAAAGTCTTACGTAAAGTCATTCTCGTTAATCTCCAGAAATTTGCCTGAGTTATGTTTCGGGCCGTGTGTATTTTTAAAGTGAGGCTATTATATATAACACTAATACAAATGCAAATAATTCTCATGTAGATATGCAAATAAAAATCATTCTTGTTACGGATGGGTAAGAATGTAATAAATTTGCTTAGCAGCTGTCTGATTCAGAGGTTCTGCCTCGGGATATGGTAAGACCTTGTTTTATAAGAAATTTTCTACCGTATTCGCTGAGAAGTATTAAGGTTTAGGTTCATCTCCATCGGGGACAGTCCGCCGTCTTTTGGCGCCCTGTCCCCTGACCCATACCACCAAGAGCTGACTGTGTAGTAAACCGGCTCCGTAAAACTCTTGGTGGCATTACCACAGGGGACAGAGCGCCAAAAAGCGGCGGTCTTTCCCCGATGGAGATGAATCATACGATCTGCGGTTGAGAGTTGTTTAAAATTTGTGGGGAGGGTTTTAAACTTATGATTTTGAAGAGGTGTATTTTATCAATCAATCCATTGATAAAGTTCAATTGCTTCTGGTTCGCAACTATTACAACCGCCGCCGCAGGGAGTGCCCTGAGGCAGCTTTGTTATTTTGCCTTTACTAATCCATTGCTCAAGAATAGGTCGTAAGGCATCCTGTTCCATTTTAAATTCCAACGCCATATCACGCAGCGGCGCTTGTCCTTTGCTTTTTAGATAATCTCTGATATCAGTTAAAATCATACGGATACCTTTGTAAGTTTCTGGTTGGCACGTCCTGCATAACGCATATAACTTATAGCAATAGTTACGATCACTAAAATGGCGCTAATCCAGGCAGCTGAGCTTGTTGGGTGTTGATTAAATCGAGCCGCCTGATAAAACAGGGTTGATGCTGACCAGGCCATGCCCGTGCTCCAGGCTAATGCAAACCACATCCAGCGTGCTCCCGCCTCACGGTATATCGCTGCGGTAGCTGCAACGCAAGGTGCATATAGAAGAATAAATAACAGGTAAGCAAATGCACCTACCTGACCATCAAAGCGTTTAACCATTGCGCCAAATGTGGCGCTATCAATATCCTGCTCGGTGGCGGCGGCAATCTGATCAGAGGTGCTGTCCAGTACTTTAAAACCAAGCGGGTCGGTTAGGTTGTTTAATACATCTAGTAAGTTCACTGGAATGGATTGCAGTGCTTCGCCCACTGAGTCAATAAGTGAGAATTCGGTTTCTTTAGATATCGTGGATGCAGGCAAGTCCATCTGAGAATAAATAGCATCCAGTGTTCCAACAACTACTTCTTTAGCCAGCACACCTGTAAAGATACCTACAGTTGCTGGCCAGTTGTCTTCTTCTATACCCATTGGTGAGAATACCGGGGTAATACCACGGCTAATGGCGCTTAATACGGAATTACTTTGATCTTCATTTCCAAAACTGCCATCAGTGCCCCATGAATTGAGGAAATTGATAACCAGTACCATAAGAATAATAATTTTGCCGGCATCCACTAAAAAACCTTTTAAGCGAGACCAGGTACGAATTAATACATCTCTGGGTTTAGGTAGATGATAAGTGGGTAGCTCCATAAGGAAAGGCGAGGCTTTGCCAGGCAGTAACGTAGATTTAATTATAAATGCAGTAAAAATAGCGAATAATATACCGACTATATAAAGTAGAAATACAATATTCTGACCACCCTCTGGAAAGAAAGCGGCTGCAAACAGAGCGTATACCGAGAGGCGAGCACCGCATGACATAAAGGGCGCCATCATGACGGTAATAATGCGTTCACGATGATTTTCCAGTGTACGAGTTGCCATAATCGACGGCACATTACAGCCAAAACCGACAATAAGAGGTACAAACGCTTTTCCGGGTAAACCGAGAGATCGCATAAAACGGTCCACCACAAAAGCCGCCCGCATCATGTAACCTGTGCTCTCAACAAACGATAAAAACAGATACAAAAAACCAATAATAGGGATAAAAGTGGCAACTACCTGTACCCCTCCACCAAGGCCATTAGCCAGTATTACTCGTAACCAGTCGGGAACTCCCAGCGCGCCAAGCACCTCCCCAAAACCATCAATAAAAATAGCCCCGGCCGTAATATCAAAAAAGTCGATAAAAGCACCGCCAAGATTGATGGTAAATAAAAACATCAGGTAAATAACTGTAAGAAATATTGGAATTCCAAGAAAGCGGTTTAAAACGATATTATCAATACGGTCAGAAATGGAGTATTGATAGTTATCCGGTCGAGTGACAACAGATTCTGTAACCTCACGAGCAAAACCATATCGGCAATCAGCCAATAAGATATCTATGTCTTCATTAGCCTGCTGTTCAATTTTTTCACGTAACTCCCGAGCATGATCCAGTATGGGTTGTTCAATAGTTTTAAAATCTTCAACCCCGGTATCACCATCTAAAATCTGCGCGGCCATCCAGCGGCAGTTTATATGTTCACAATGCGGATGATCTTCCGGTAGTGAAGCAAGTAGTTTAGTGACAGCCTGTTCAATTTCATTGGAGTAAGGTAGTTTTTGTGTGGGTGCCTGATGTTTTTCAGATGCCTGTAGCACAACTTTCATCAAGTCTTCAATGCCGAGACCTTTATGGGCTGCGATAGCAATAACCGGGCAACCAAATTTTTCAGCTAATACCTTTTGGTCTATCTCTATATCATGTGAACTGGCCAGATCCATCATATTTAGAGCGATGATCATGGGGACCTGCATTTCCAGCAGTTGGCCGCTTAAATAGAGGTTACGTTCAAGGTTAGAGGCATTAAGAACATTGACAATCAGGTCGGGTTCAGAAGATAAAATATAATCACGAGTCACTTTCTCATCAAGCGAACGCGCACTATTATCTAGTGAGTAAATACCAGGTAAATCAACCACATCAAAAGGAATGTTCTGGTATTCGAACTGGCCTACTTTACGGTCAACCGTAACACCGGGCCAGTTACCTATTTTCTGTCGAGAACCGGTGAGTGTATTAAATAAAGTAGATTTTCCGCAATTGGGGTTTCCCAGCAAACCAATAGTATAGTGAGAATTGCTATCAGGTGGGCCCTGATCCGTGTCACAGCAGTTTTTACTCATGAAAAGCTCGGTTTAAACCGCACACACCATAATTTGCTGAGACATGCCGTCGCCAATAGCGATGCGGCTGGCATCAAACCCAACCACGGTAGCGTTACCTCTACGTTGTATGATATGTAGGCGGGAATTGATGCTAACGCCCATACTAACCAGGCGTTTTTTAAGTTGTTTATCAGCATTAACACAGGTTACACGCACCAGATCACCGGGTCTGGCACGAGCCAGAGAGTAATTTGAATCGGTGCTGTGTGTAACTTGTGTCATAGATAACTTCACTTGAAATTAGTTAATGAAGGCAGTTTAATTGAATTGGCTGTTGTTGGCAATGATAACTATTATCATTAGTATTGATGTTGATCATGGTTTGCTGTGATTGACTGGTGTTAGTGTCTAATCGGTTGGTATATAGCTGTTTAATTACACTGTTAAGACGCGTCTCTATCGGGGAAGGTCGCTGCTTTTGGCGCCCTGTCCCCTTAATCCATACCACCAGGAGCTGACAGTGTAGTAAGACGACTCCGTAAAACTCTTGATGGCATCAAAACAGGGGACAGGGCTTAAAAAGCAAGGCCTTTCCCCGATGGAGACGCTGGACAGGTTATTACTTATTCAGGTTTGTGTTGTTTCGCAGCGGCTAATACCTCTTCTACGTGACCTTTTACACGTACATTCGTCCATTCTTCTCTTAATATCCCTTTGGAATCAATTAAAAAAGTACTGCGGACTATTCCCATATATTCACGACCATAGTTTTTCTTAAGTTTTATCACATCAAATAATTTACATAGCTCTTCATCCGGGTCAGATAATAGATCAAAAGGGAATTCATGTTTGGCTTTGAAGTTGGTGTGGACTCGAACAGAGTCGCGTGAAACACCTAAAATAACTGTTTTTGCACGTTTGAACTGGGCGTAGTTATCTCGAAAATCCTGACCCTCCTGTGTGCAACCCGGTGTATTGTCTTTTGGGTAAAAGTAGATGACCAGATTTTTACCCTTGAAATCTTTAAGGCTAATGTCTTGATCACCCGTTGCTTCGGCAGTGAACGCAGGTACTTTTTTGTTTAGTGTTAAAGGCATAAATATTCCAAAAATAAGGTGGTTGTTAGCACACTGTTCAGGCACGTCTCCCTCGGGGAAAGGTCGCGCTTTCTGCGCTTCGTCCCCTCAACCCATACCGCTATGCGCTGATAGTGTCGTGAATCGACTCCGTAAAACTCTTGCTGGTATAGGTTAAGGGGACAGGGCGCCCCATACCACTTAAAAATGGGCAGCGAGCTTTCCCCGAGGGAGACGTGCCATAACCGGGCTCTTATAGTGCAGCTTTAAACTCTACATCCATACTAAGTTCATCACATACAGCAGCAAAATCATTCTCTACCTGTTCAATGATCAGCTCGACCGGAATATCAACCAGCATATTTACAGTGAACATCGGTGTGCCGGTGTGGGGGGCATGGCCACTATCCGTTTGCATATTGACAATATTGATGCTGTGTTGAGAAAGATAACGGGCAAGTTTATGTACAATGCCAGGATTATCCATGCCTTCCACTGTTATTTTATATCGCCCGAATCGATCATTAACATTTCTGCTGGTAGTGGGTTTGATTAATACATTTAAATTGAGTGAAGTAGAAAGTGAGTCTTTTTGCTGGTTTATAGCATCAATAGATGAGTGGTTACCGGTAACCAGTAACATAACAGCAAATTCGCCACCCAGTACACTCATGCGGCTATCTTCAATATTTAGACCGATATTAAGTAATACTTCTGTAAGTTCATTTACAATGCCAGGGCGGTCTGCACCTATGGCAGTAATTACGAGTGATTGATTCATTTAATTTCTTTAATTTGTGGCTGTTTGTTAATACTTATTAAAACTAAAAGAAAAAGAAAACGCAAACTATTAATAAAATGGCTTAATGATGTATGAGTGGTAACTATGCTCAGCATTCATTTTCTCTATTTTATATGTAAATAGTAAGATTTACTGAGTAGTTATTATGCGGTTTGTCTTGTAAAAAAAGACCCCACAAAGTACTATTTCCGGCTTGATTTAGCAGCTCTATACCTTTAAATATATAGAACTGTTTCTATCCGTAATTTCTTAAAGGCAACAAACATGTTTCGTGGCAGTATGGTGGCATTAGTCACACCTATGCACCTGGATGGCTCGGTCGATTTCGACAGTTTAAGCCAGTTGGTGGAGTTTCATATTGAAAATGGTACAAGCGCTATCGTTTCAATGGGTACAACGGGTGAATCCGCTACTTTAGATGAAAAAGAGCATTGTGAAGTGATTCGTCAAACGGTAGAAATGGCAAATAATCGCATACCAGTTATTGCAGGTACCGGCGCTAATTCGACTACTGAAGCGATTACTTTGACCCGTTGCGCCATGCAGGCTGGTGCCGATGCCTGTTTGTTGGTCACCCCCTATTATAACAAACCGACCCAGGAAGGTTTGTATCTGCACCATAAGTTAATAGCTGAGACGGTTCCTGTGCCACAGATTTTATATAACGTTCCAGGCCGTACGGCCTGTGATATGTTGCCAGAAACGGTTGCCAGATTATCTAAAGTATCAAATATCATTGGTATAAAAGAGGCCACAGGCGAGCTGTCCCGCTTGACTCAAATTCGTGAGTTATGTGGTGAAAATTTTGATATCTTTTCAGGGGATGATGCGACAGGAACCGAATTTATGTTACAGGGTGGAAACGGAGTCATCTCTGTTACTAATAATGTTGCGCCTAAAGCTATGGCAGATATGTGTGAAGCCGCGTTAGCGGGCAACAGAAAATTAGCTCTGGAACTAAACCAGCCTTTAACCGGTCTGCATAACGAGCTGTTTGTTGAGGCAAACCCAATTCCTGTGAAATGGGCATTAACCGAGATGGGTAAAATTCCTGAAGGAATTAGATTGCCGCTCACTATTTTATCTGAGCAATATCATGAAA
>JAPHRB010000156.1 GCA_026197015.1 Gammaproteobacteria bacterium
AATGGGAGTTTGTGGTTGATAAACATAATATTCCTGCAGCTGTAGCAGGTTTTACCCCAGAGAGTTTACTCTCTGCAATGTACTCGACATTACGCCAGCTTAATGAAGGGCGCTACTTTCTTGATAACTGTTATTCACAGCTGGTTAAACCCGGCGGCAATACCTCAGCACAATCACACCTGAAACAGGCAATGAATATTTATGATGCGAACTGGCGAGGCGTGGGTAAAATTCCATCATCCGGTTTTATTTTAAATGATTCATACAGTCAGTTTGACGCACGAAAAATTTACCCTTCCTATGTAGATGAAGCACGAAAACGTGCCGGTGACATGCCGGCAGGTTGTGATTGTGCACAGGTGGTGATGGGTAAGATATACCCGAATGAATGCCGTTTGTTTGGCAGCACCTGTGTACCCAGAAACCCTGTTGGCCCTTGTATGGTTTCAGATGAAGGCGCCTGTCGTATCTGGTGGGCTGGCGGCATGCGAGAATCAGTCAATATTAAAAACAAAAAAGATAAAGCAGTTGGTTAGCCTCAGGTTTGAGAAAAATACAAAACAGAAACAGTTACTGACATCTGCCAGAAAAATAATATTATCTGGAAAGGTGCAGGGGGTTGGTTTTCGCCCCTTTGTTTATGGACTCGCTAAAAAACATAAACTAAGTGGCTGGGTAAAAAACTGCATGGGAACCGTTGAAATATTTATTCAGGGGCCCACAAATGAAATAGATAAGTTTATAATTGATCTCCTGAATAACAAACCATCACTTTCTGAACCCTGTATTGAGTCCAGTCAGTCGGTTGAAATGCAGTTATTAAATGAATTTAATATTCTGATCAGTGAAGTTAGTGCTAATTCAAATATCAGTGTACCCACAGATTTATTTTTATGTAAACAATGTTTACAGGAAATGAATGAGCCGAATAATCGACGATATTTATACCCGTTTATAAATTGCACTCAATGCGGCCCGCGATATACCTTAATAAAAAAACTGCCTTATGACCGTGTTAACACAAGCATGGCAGAATTTGATTTATGCGCAGCCTGTAAAGAAGAATACAAGAACCCACTTGATCGTCGTTTTCATGCAGAACCTGTTGCCTGTGCAAATTGCGGCCCTTCACTTTCATTTAAAGACTCTCAAAACAAAGTTATAAACAATATCCAAAAATCACTGGAATATTCACACACCGTATTACAGCAGGGAAAAATATTAGCCGTAAAAGGTATCGGCGGTTATCACCTGATGTGTGATGCAACAAGTTCTTCTGCAATTAAACGATTACGTGATAATAAAAATCGCCCGCACAAACCACTGGCAATCATGTTTCCACAATCAGCTGAAGATGACTTTTCAATTGCACAACAGTTTGTGGATTTAAGTGAAGAAGATAAAACTTTTCTGTTACAACCATCGCGACCTATTTTACTGGTTAATATAAAAACGGCTTCGATTGCACCTGAGAGGAGTTTACCTGAGACAAGCTTATCAGGGCTGCTAGCACCTGGATTAAATCAGATAGGTATGATGTTAGCCTATAGTCCATTACATCATTTATTATTAAACAAGTTTAACCGGCCTCTGGTTGCAACATCTGCAAACCTTAGCGGCGAACCTGTGTTAATCAACAATAAGGAAGTTGAACAGAGATTAAACCATGTAACAGATGCATTTTTACACCATAATCGCGAAATAGTTAGACCAGCAGATGACCCGGTTTATAGAACCATCGCAAATATAAAAAGACCAATAAGATTAGGTCGAGGTATTTCGCCCCTTGAAATAAACTTGCCATTTGAATTAAAACATCCAGTGCTAACACTCGGTGCGCAAATGAAAAACACCATCACTCTGGCCTGGGGTAATCGTGCTGTTATTTCGCCCCATATAGGTGAGATGCAATCGCTAAGAAGCCTGCAGGTATTTGAAAACACCATAAATGATTTACAGTTATTATATAACGTAAATATAAAAGAGATAGTTTGTGATGCTCACTCAGGTTATACAACAAGTCGTTGGGCGCATAAACAACCGTATCCAGTACATTCCGTGTATCACCACCATGCTCATGCCTCTGCGGCTTATTACGAATCTGCTACACAGAAAGATATGATAATTTTCACCTGGGATGGAACAGGTTATGGTGAAGATGGAACCCTGTGGGGCGGCGAGACCTTACTGGGAAAACCTGGTAACTGGAAACGCGTTGCCACAATGCGCCCATTTAATTTACCCGGCGGTGATAAAGCGGGCAGAGAACCCTGGCGAAGTGCCGCGGCAATCTGTTGGCAAACTGCTCGCGAATTTAAAACTTTAAACACTGAAGCAAACTCTGTTGATAGCAACTTATTAAAAGTCGCCTGGGAAAAGAAAATTAATTCACCTCAGTCGTCTTCAGTCGGTCGTTTATTTGATGCAGCGGCAGCGCTTTGTAATGATCAAGTTGAGGTCAGTTATGAAGGTCAGGCTGCGATGGAATTTGAAACGTTGTGTGATAAAGCGATTCCCAGCCTTGAGCTTCCTATAAAACATATTGATAACTGTTATGTTACTGACTGGGAACCATTAATTGATATGTTGCTAGATTCATCAATCACTATCAATCAACGCTCCGCTTTATTTCATGGTTCACTTGCGCTTAATATTTTACATCAGGCAAATCTACTAAGAGATGAATATTCTATAGATAATATCAGTTTTTCAGGTGGTGTATTTCAAAATAAACAATTAACCGAATGCGCATTGAACCTGCTTGAAGAAAACGATTTTAAAGTTAGTTTAGCAAAGATTATTCCACTCAATGATGCGGGCATTAGTTTTGGTCAACTAATTGAGTATGCTCATACATAATATTGAAGACAATAAGTTATTACAATTAAGTAAAAGGTAATATTTATGCAGGATACACATATATCACTTGCACATGGTAACGGTGGCCGTTATATGCGTGAACTCATTGAAGAGATTTTCGCAAAACATTTATCGAACCCTGAACTTGATGTTCAGGCGGATGCAGTTCCACTTCTATTAGCTGAAGGTGAATGCATGTTTACCACCGATGGTTTTACTGTTCAACCATTAGAATTTCCAGGTGGTAATATCGGTTCACTTGCAGTGCATGGCACAACAAATGATCTGGCTGTTGCCGGTGCTATTCCTAAATACCTAAGCCTGAACGCATTTATTGAAGAAGGCCTGGAAATTTCAACTCTGGATAGAATTATTAAAACACTCGCAGAAACTGCTGCAGAAATAGGTGTAAAAGTTGTTGCGGGTGATACCAAAGTATTACCACGTGGTGAAGGCGGCGGACTGTATCTGGCAACTACTGGCATAGGTGTGCGTCATGGGCATGTTTTAAGTATGAAAAACATCCAGCATGGTGATGCGATATTGGTAAGTGGTCCTGTGGGTGATCATGGCATTGCAGTTATGCTTGCGAGAGAGGCCTTTGGTTTAAGGGGAGATTTACAGTCTGATGCAGCGAGTGTTCTTGATTTAACAACCGCAGCTATGCAATACAAAAATTTACGTTTTATGCGAGACCCAACACGAGGCGGTATAGCAACCGTTTGTTCTGAGTTACTTCGTGCAACTGGCATGGGAATTCGATTAATGCAAGATCAGTTACCGGTACGTGATGCGGTGCAGTCTGTCTGTGATATGTTAGGTTATGACCCAATGTATCTTGCCTGTGAAGGCAGGGTAGTTGCTATTGTAAAAAATATCGATGCAAATAAACTACTCAAAACCTGGAGAAGTATTGATAAAGGTCTAGAAGCTGCCATTATAGGTCATATAGACTCAGAGCTAGATCAGGTCATTATGCAAACTGAGATTGGTGGTGAGCGTATAATCGACGAACTGGAGGACGATCCTCTTCCAAGAATCTGTTAAATAATGACAACTATATAACTCTCAATGTAACAGGAAAGATATGGAACCGCATACTTTTATTTTTTACCTGTTGATTGTACTGATTACCGCAAGAGTATTTGCTGAACTCGCTGTACGTTTAAAATCACCCTCAGTGATTGGCGAATTGATTGCAGGTGTTGTTATTGGTCCAAGTTTATTTGGCTGGATTGAACCGGTTGAATCACTCAGGTTAATAGCTGAAATCGGCATTATTTTATTATTATTTGAAGTTGGCTTAGGTACAGATATAAAACGTCTCATAAGTTCCGGCCAGAAATCAACCTTTGTTGCAATCACCGGATTTATAACACCTTTATTTCTTGGCTTTTCAGCAAGCTACTGGCTTTTTGGATTAAGCTGGTTTGAATCACTATTTGTTGGTGGAACATTAACCGCTACAAGTATCGGTATTACTGTTCGCGTATTAACCGACCTGAAATTTAGTCAATCAAGAGAAGGGCAGATAGTCTTAGGTGCGGCTGTTCTAGATGATATTTTAGGCGTTATTTTATTAGCCCTGCTTTACGAATTTTCAATTGGTGGTGGTATTAACTGGTTAAATGCGGGTAAAGTATTTCTATTTATAACAACATTTTTTGTTCTTGCACCACTGTTAGCAAAATTTATGGCCGTGTTTATTAAACATTATAATGATGTAAGTGAAATTCCCGGCTTGATTCCCACCACAATGGTTTCTCTTGTTCTGTTTTTTGCGTGGCTTGCACATGCGGTTGGTGCGCCTGAATTACTAGGTGGTTTTGCGGCGGGTATTGCATTATCTCGGCGTTTCTTTTTACCATTGGGAGTGACACTACATACTGATGAAAATTTTTCAAAAAGTATAGAAGAACAGATGCAGCCGATTATAAAACTCTTTACACCAATATTTTTTGTTGTAGTAGGTCTATCACTTAATTTAAAAGAAATTGAATGGTCATCACCAGACATCTGGTTATTTTCAATTGTCCTGTTAATTGCAGCAGTTATTGGAAAAATGCTTGGGGCCACTTTTTTGAAACAAAGCTGGCCATCCCGAGTCATGATAGGTTTATCCATGGTACCTAGAGGTGAGGTGGGTTTGATCTTTGCAGAGATTGGACGACACAGTGGTATATTTAATAACGAAATTCATGCGGGAATGGTTATTGTCATTATCCTGACCACAATTCTTCCACCATTTGTAATGAAATGGTATTTTCGTATTAATTCACACCGTCTGCTTAATTAATCAGTTTCGTAGTAATTATCATGAAGATGGGTTTCCAGGTGTTTAATAAAATCTACTCTTAAAAATATTTATAACATGAATAATATAGTTATATACCCCTCTATAATTCATAAAAAACAATGACTTATTTAACTAAATTAATGTATATTATTATCTCATAGTCAGATATACCAGGGACTAGCTATTGTTGTTTATCTTTGAAACTACGCACGTTTTTTTGAAAGGCGACGAGGTCGTAAAGCAATCGGCGCCTCACTAACTTCATTATTAATACTCACCATCCATTCGGCATACTCAGTGTCTATCTTTTTTAAGGTTTCTACAATTTCCTGTTTGTAGGCGTTTTCAATAGGGTTGCTACGTCCTGGCCAGATGTGAAACTTGACGCGAACAAAAACTTTACCTGATGGCGTTGTTTCGACCTGAGCTAATTCAGGTTTGTTGCGAAGGATACCGGGGAATTGTTGAACAAAACCCTGAGTAATATCGTTAATTTTAACAAGCATCTTTTGTGTTATATCTTGCTGCGGTGAAAGTGTGATAACAGCAAAACAGCGAACGTAACCTCGCGGGTAAATGATTACATTGGCCAGAGTACGGTTGGGGATATAGACCTGGGCACCAAGTGGATTGAGCAAAACGGTGAATCGCATTCCGATGTTTTGTACCAGCCCAGTCTGGCCCGATATTTCTACCAGATCACCGACCTGAAATAAATCAGAGAAGATAACCGTCAGCCCGGTAACCACGTCCTGTACTATACCTTGTGATCCAAAACCAATCGCAAGACCAAGGATAGACGCGCTAGCAAGGTATGCGGTCAACGATACGCCAAATTCATGCAAAACCAGGCCGAATGCACCAAAATACAGGGTAAATACCAGCGTGCTGGTAAGTAATCCGGTTAAAGTTTTAAGTTTTGTCCAGTGCCGTATAGCATCGGTGGATAACAAACGTTGTGCAAGGTGACGAATACTAATTACACTGATATGTGCCAGAACAGCGATTATAAATACTAACAGAATACGCTCGACTGTTCCCAGTTCAGCAAATGAAAAAGCATAAACTGACATATTCTCTATGCCATTATTAAATGTTTGCGTTTCATTGGTCATTGTTTTTAACTTACTAATCCCAGTTTAAATTTTTAAGCTTACAGGTACGGAGAGAACAACCATGCAAAAGCATCACGTATTCTTATCCATAATCTGCGTCCATCAACTCCCGTTAATGTTTCTTCATGGCTTTCGAGTTTAACCTTTTCAAAGTGCCCTGATAGAGAGTCAACAAATTGCCTGTCATAAATTTCCACCACCAGTTCAAAATTAAGTCGCAGACTACGCGGGTCGATGTTGGCTGAACCTATGTGTGCGTATTCGTCATCAATCAGTAAGAGTTTACTATGCGCAAAAGGTAGTGGTTGATAATATATGCGTACACCGAACTGCAGTAATTCCCATAACATATTGCGTGTGGCCCAGTGAACTACTGGCAGATTCGATTTCAGGGGTAGAATTATATCCACTTTAACCCCCCGTAAGGCAGCAGCCTGCAATGCATTAACCAGTGTCGGCGGTGGTAAAAAGTAGGGCGTCATAATCGCAATTCGTTTGCGAGCGAGCGCGACTACACCAGTAATAATCATGGTGAGCTTTCCAATGTCTTCGTTTGGCCCGTCGGTAACAACTCGGCAAACCGTATTTCCGTTTGTTAGAGTCGGTTCATCTTCCAGCTGGCTTTCTTCTCCGGTTGTAAAAGTCCAGTCTTCATCGAAGACCTGACGCAACTGATCAATAATCGGACCGCTTAGTTGAAAGTGAATATCTGAAGCTCCCTTACAGGGATTGGTGATGTTGCGCAAATGCCTATCACCAATATTCATACCGCCAGTAAAACCAAGGTATCGATCTACTACAAGTAGTTTGCGATGATTACGCAAATTGATGTGAACCGATGGTGGGAGTATTTTAGGCGGTAGAAAGCGCGCAACTTTTACACCACGTTTTTTTAGCAGGCAACTAGCCGTTGGAAAACTATATAGTTGACCGATACCGTCAAGTAATACACGAACATTTACGCCACGCTTTTGCGCATCGGCAAGCGCATCAATAAAAGCATGTCCGCTATGATTAGTATCAAACAGATATGTCGACATACATATTGAATGTTTTGCCTGTAATATAGCATCAAGCATTGCAGCATAAGCACTGTCACCGTCGAAGAAAGCATGTATTGAATTATTCTCAACCAGAGGTCGACGTGTCACAGCTGATGAGTAACTTGATAACGCAGCAAGTGATGAATCATCTGTAAATGTTGTTAGAGGTAATACTTCGCTTGAGGTGTTAGAGGTGTCCGGCCTTTCGTAACCAGTTTTCAGTCGTTTTACTGGTGACCCCTTTAGTAAATGAGCGCGAGTCCGTAATCGGTTTATACCCAACAGGTAGTACATTAATGGGCCTATAATCGGATACGCGACACAAACTGCAATCCAGCCTAATGCTGCTCGCGGGTCACGCTTATAAAGCAGGGCATGCGTGGCACTCACTACCGCCAGTAAAACATGGGCTATAAATAGCGCCCAGGCCGAGTAAAGCAGATTTAGTTCCATGAGTCTAATCTCTCAAATGACAGACTATAAGAAAATGCCTCATACAGAATGATTTTAGACACCACGATCTATCCGATAGAGAACGCCAATCAGCAACAAAGTTCCAGACAGTAACCAGAGCGGTCCAAATAGCCATAATGCCATTGGTATAGCCAGGTAATAACCTCGCATACCAAGCGTGTAGTGGATACCACCGCGATCGAGAATATCGACTACATTCTCGACATTGATTTCAGTTGTGGGGTCAACCGGCAAGTTAATCATGAAGCCGGTGAGGTTGTAATAACGCACAGCAAGAGTGAAGTTGAAAAATGCAAATAAAAAGTTAGAGCCAAGCAGGATAAGTTTAGCCATCCACAAGGCTGGATGATGGCTACTTAAGCTGCTCATGAGCATTGATAACTCACCCTGTTTATCCGCAGTAACTGCAAGATTGAAAACGCCAAGGCCAATGATAATCGCCGTTGAAGCCAGAAAGGTCGCTGCCATGGTCCAGTTACGTAACGTCTGTATTGCCAGTATATCTCTGGAGCCCTTCATAATGCTTGCAACCCACAAAGCGCGAGTTCGTCGCGAAAGCCCCTGAGAGGTGCTTAGAGGATCAGCACTCATCTTACGATAGAGATGTAAGTGATATAACACTAACAGTAACAAAGCTGCAGAACTCAGGCTATAGTCAAAAATACTAAGAATTTCCATCAAACGTTTCCTGATAATTAACAAGATAAAAGAGTGTTTCCTCCCGTATTCAGACCATTAACAATGCTTCTAAATAACCTGCTGTGGTGGCCTGACTTCGGTGTTGAACAGATGGTGGCTAGTACTCATAGGCCTGAAATTACCTCTAATTATTGTTTACTCATTTAATAAATACTATTTCGACTATAAATGTGTACATACCATATCAGCCTGACTTATCCCTACGATTACCACCTGTAATTCAATTTCATAACGCTTACCGAAAACACCATCACAATTTCTGCTTCGATAGTACACAATCTAAAAGAAGGGTGGCCATAAGTTTGTCATTAATGTACGAGTATTGAAATATATCTATCCAGATGTGGTGAGTGGACTTTAAACGGTGTCATTAATTTTAAAAGCTTTTTTATGACGATAAAGCATGCGGTACTTAAAAACATTCGAAAGGTTATTACGGCAATCGTTAATAACCTGGACATGATACGTTGAAATGCCAGTCTCCAGTCTGACATGAATATATTACTTCATTATTCTATTTAACATATATCGACCCCAGGTTTAGCTAACTGATTGTATTACCTACAAAAATATTCCTTTACAATGTCCATTCTGTATAGATTATTACTTAAGCAGTCAAAGGAAAGATAGAAGGGTGGAAAATAGCCAGAAGAAGATTAAGGTATGAAATCTGTAAGTCGGATACCACCGCAAAGAGGTCTTTTAGAGCTTGCTAATGTAGTTAAAAATAATCTTGTTTATTGAAAAATTTTGAAAACACAGAATATAAAATGTAAGGCTTGCCCCTATTAGCATACTATTAGGGGCAATGTGCGGCTCTTATAAAGCTATGTGAAACATAAGTTAATTTAATCATGTGATTTTGTTTATAGTTTAACCATTATGACAAATATTTACAGAACTATGAATTTTTTGATGGGATGACTGTTATGCGTTACAATGAGTTACTCTTTACGCGTTTTACGAAGTGTCTTTTTAAGATGCTTTAGTCGGGTGTATAGCCAGACTCATGTTTATTGAGCGGTTTTATGGCGATGAAGTCTTTTTCGGACTTCACTTCTTCACTCACTCCGCTCACTCAGAAGTTAAGTCCTAAAAAGACTTCATCGCGCTCTCTAGGTAAAG
>JAPHRB010000061.1 GCA_026197015.1 Gammaproteobacteria bacterium
CATGATGACAACACGGTTACTTTTGACATCAAGGCGCTCGGTGATTACACCAGCAAATTGCCCCGTCATCTGACCGCAGGTAGTTCGATTAAAGTCGAAGGCCCCTATGGTCGGTTCGAGTTCAGTCGCGCCAACAAACGTGCCAGGCAGATATGGATCGCTGGCGGGATCGGTATTACACCATTTCTTGCCTGGCTGGAGTCACTACAGAACGGGCTATCAGATGACATCCATGCTGATCTTCACTACTGCATCCGCGACCGCGAAGCCGACCCCTTTGTGCCACGACTGCAGCAGCTGACTGACAATTTGCCACAAATCCACTTGCACCTGCACGACATGGCGAGTGGCGAACTGACCGCCGAGACCCTGACGTCCGGAGAGGATGCCAGTAAATCGGCAGAAATATGGTTCTGCGGACCAGTTGGCCTTGCAAAAGCTCTGTCTAACGGCCTGCATCGCCTATGGGCTGGCAAGCTGCGCTTTCATCAGGAAGCCTTTGAGATACGTTAAGCATCGTTTTGCTAAACATTAATTAATTAAAAATAGAGGAAAAAGTTATGCAACATGTTGAGTTAGAAATTTATCGGGTATGGGACCGTAGCGTGCGCTGGTTTCACTGGATCAACGTACTGTCGGTGCTGGCACTACTAGGTACCGGCCTGGTGATATACAACGCCAAAACTCTGGGTATCGCAGGTGATGCAAAGATTTTGATGAAAGAGTTACATGTCTGGTCCGGTTACGTCTTCGCGCTGAATCTTGGCTGGCGTATAATGCAGGCTTTCAGGGGAAGTCATTTTACGCGCTGGCGCGCTATGTCGCCGTTCAGTCGCAATTATCTGAGCGAACTGGGTGCTTACCTGCGTAGCCTGCGCAGTGCAGAACCGCGTCAGTACCTGGGTCACAATCCACTGGGACGGTTGATGGTACTACTGTTGTTTGTGCTGTTAATCACCCAGGCAATCACCGGACTGGTGCTTGCCGGTACCGATATTTATTACCCGCCGTTGGGTAGCTGGATCGCACAGTGGGTGGCTCCAGCAGGGGTCGATCCGTCGAGCCTTATTGCCGGTGACAAGTCGATGGTTGATGCACTCGCGTGGGATGAAATGCGTGCTTTCCGCAAGCCCTTTATTTCGCTGCACGAACCGATTTTCTTCGTACTGCTCGGTGCCATAGTGCTTCATGTGGCAGGTGTGGTGATTGCGGAACTAAAGGAACGCTCCGGGCTCGTCTCCGCCATGATTACTGGCGATAAAACCTTAACAAAACCACCGGTAGATTTACCCGAACAATCAAACGATTGAAAACCGGTTAACCGTAAAGGGGGCGACTAAGTTGCCCCCTTTACTTCATTGAAATTACTCGCATCGGAACCTGTTCTGGTTTGATTCTAGCTATAAAACTAATTAGCTGTTTGCCAACGGTAGATCATGATTTTAATATCGAGACACACTAGATAACCCCGCATAAAATGTTAAGCAGCTTAGAATTCATACTGAACTTAAAGCTACTTACAGGGCTTGATTTTCCACACTGCACAGAAAGAAAAAATATTATAAAGTATGCTTTTCTGGCAATGTTAAACCTCGAATATCATAACCGGTGGGTGATTCATGTGCGCACAGATCAAATGCGGGGAGTATCGCGAACACATGGTCAAAAATATCCGCCTGAATCGCTTCATACTCTTCCCAACTAGTGGTATTCGTGAATGCATAAATTTCTATGGGAATACCTTCGGTAGATGATTCTAGCTGACGTACCATTAACGTCATTTCCTGATGTATATTGGGATTCTCGCAAAGGTAGGTTTTCAGGTATTGCCTGAATGTACCTATATTCGTAAGTCTACGACCATTAAGGTCAATAGACATATCCGTGTTTCTAGTCGTGTTTTCACGCTCTATAAGTTCTAGTCGCTCACTAATATATTGACCTAATAAATCTGCTTTAGTCAGTCTTGCAAGTAGTTCATCATCAAGAAAGCGCACACTACTCGCCTGGATAAGAACACTTCTTTTGATTCTTCTTCCACCGGACTCTGACATGCCACGCCAGTTTTTGAAAGAGTCGGATATCAGAGCATAAGTAGGAATTGTAGTAATCGTTTTATCCCAGTTGCGCACTTTTACCGTTGTTAACGCTATATCAATAACATCACCGTCGGCACCGTATTTTGGCATTTCTAACCAGTCGCCAACCGACAACATATTATTCGCCGATAGTTGTATTCCCGCCACCAGTCCCATAATGGGATCTTTAAAGACCAGCAGCAGCACCGCCGATAATGCGCCTAAACCACTCAATAATATCAACGGCGATTTACCCATCAATAATGAAATCGCGAGTAAAGCCGTTAATACACTGGCGATCAATTTAACCGTCTGAAGTAAACCTTTTATGGGAAAATGATTTTGACTTGTTCGTTTATCCGCCAGATTCTGGGTGATATCCAGCACCGAAAACAAGGTAAGCAGTGCAAATAAAATAATCCATTGATCGCTGATCGTTTGAATTATATGCAGAAGTGACGAGGTATCATCAAACCACAGTTTCGCCTGAATTTGCACAACAGCGCCTTGTAATATGAATGAAGCACGTCCGAAAAAGCTGTTAGTGTCAATTGAAAGATCCCAGTTTCTGCTTGTTTTTGAGAGCCAGAACGCAAGATTCCGACGCACGAAATAACACAGAAAAAAGTGCAGAACAATGGCAACAATACCAATCCACAGCAGAACAAGTCCATCAAAAAAGAGGCTGCCAGCTCCTGGCATATATTGTTCTAACCAGGGTAGTAAAAACTGTTTGAACTCACTTCGTATTGTATCCATATTACCTATGGTCCTTACTGTATTCGCCCATTAAAATTTGTATACTCATATCGTTATATAATCGTCTGGTTAATAAGTGGTTTTCCGGAATCATTATGTATCAGAAGTTTATCGCGATGAGTTTGTTTAAAAAAGCCCATATCAACCGCATAATCCACAACCGTGAAAAGAAACTGAAGAAGCCAGCTATATAAAACATGGTGCAGATTTTTAAAAACCCGAAGACCACGTCAATATTTTGAAAAGCCCCTCTAACTTCCCCCCAGAATGTCTGCATACATAACCGATACATTCAATTGAAAAGGTCGTCGTTTGTATTAATACGCAAACTTTATTTATACAAAATATAACAGACTGCTCTCATACACAGGTGTTTATAACTTAAACAAACAACTACTTTTTCTGAGTTTACAGCTAGAGAAATTCTAATCACCATCCCTGGTAGACATTCTACTTCTTGTTATGTTATCTGCTTCCGACACGTTCGGGTTGGTAGACAACTTCCACAATGCGCACCATCATCATGCCTCCCCCGGGTTTTGGCCACTCTATGTGTTCGCCCGTAGACAGCCCCAGGAGTGCGCTACCAACAGGTGCGAGTATCGAGATATTTTCGGTACTACCATCCATGTCTTTAGGGTACACCAGGGTCAGACAGAACTCTTCTCCCGACTCTAGCGCAAAGCGCACTTTGCTGTTCATGGTCACCACATCAGCTGGCACTTCATTTGACTCAACGATTTCGGCACGATCAAGTTCCGCACGCAACTCATCGCGGCCCGGGAAAGTGGTCGCTGGCAGGCTCTCAAGCAGTTCATCAAGGCGGTCCAGGTCATGTTCAGTTAAAATTATTTTTGGACGTTTATCCATCATATTTTCTCATTAATTTGTTTATTTAAAAAACCGATTCAGCTAATCCAGACAGAATCCGCGCCGACCAGTACCGATCACCAACTTTACATTTTGTAAGGCGGTTTTCAGGGTATGTTCCCATGGTGGATTGTGGTTGATTTCGCCAATCGGAATGGCCTATCGAGAATTTATTTATTACTCAATATGCCTGATATAGTAGACTCATATCTTAAGCCTTTTCGACAAGACTTAGAAGCACTAACACACCAGGAAATAAACAATAATGCGTTGCGTTTGTTTTTCAATGCCGAAGTTGGCAGATTACTTGCCTTGGCAAACATGTCGCGACTGATAACGTCATCAATGACTGCCTGATACATCGTGAAATCTGTTTAGATTGCAGCAAACACAAGCTGGTCAAATGGCGTTTAATTTTCTAAAAAACAGATCTAATAACCGCTGTGTTGAGTTGTACATTTTGGCATTAAATTAAAAAAAACGAATACCCACCCGAGTTATCTAAACATAACAATTCATTAAACCAGTTAGTTCTTATAACAACTTGTTAGCATTTCTGATACCAGGATCATCATTATTTGTATGCAGGCTAAAGCCAAGTTTTTCAGTTAACTTAAGCATGCCATGGTTGTTGGTTAAAATCTCTCCCTCCATCCTTTTGATGCCACGCTGACGAGCTGCCTCAATCAACGCAGTCATCAATTTTGAACCTATGCCCTTATTCTGCCATTTGTCTGCAACCACGAGGGCAAATTCACAGCTCTCACCATCTGCATTCATAACATAACGAGCAACTCCCAGTTCTGTTTCCTGATCTGCTGTTTCTAAAACAGCAATTAATGCAAGTTCACGACTATAGTCAAGTTGTGTAAAACGAACCAGCATCTGTTGAGTTAATTCATTGAGTCCCTGCATGAAACGAAAATACTTTGATTTGGGTGACAGTTCGCGCACAAAGCTCTGTTCAATGTCCGCATCCTCCGGACGTATCGGCCGAATTTTTATATCGGTACCATCGTCAAGTTGATACCGGAAAACCAGATGATCCGGGTAAGGATGAATCGCCATGTGAGCATATCGATCAAGTGATGGGGATGGCTGCTCAACCACGATGCGAGCATCCAGTACCATGATGCCATTTTCATCTGCAATCAGAGGATTAATATCCAGCGCAACAATTTCTGGTAGTTTGCAAACCATCTCAGAGACACGCCGTAATACCTGTATTAATGATTCCATTTTCACTGCCGGCATATTGCGAAACTCGCCTAACAAATGAGAGACATGAGTCTGGCTTATCATTTTTTGTGTAAGAAAAGTATTTAATGGCGGTAATGCAACCGCGCGATCTCGTAATACTTCCACCTGCACACCACCTGCACCAAACGTAATCGCTGGTCCGAATACCGGATCACGTATTACTCCGATCAGAAGTTCTCGGCCATGGGGGGAAGTAAACATACCTTCAATGGTTACACCGTCGATTTCTGCAGCGGGATTTTTGTTATGAACATCCTCTAATAACTCATGATAAATGCTGCGCATGACTTGAGCGTTACCGATATTCAGTCTGACACCGGTTACATCCGATTTATGTGTAATATCTTTTGAGTTAATTTTCATAACTACTGGAAAACCAGTTGATTCTGCTGTTAACAGTGCATCATCGGCAGAATAACACTCGATACTCTGCATAACCGGTATTGCGAAAGCATGCAATAGTGCTTTGGACTCTGTTGTTGTCAGCAGGTTTCTGTTTTCTGCTAGTACCCTGTCAATTATCAGGCGTGCACCTTCAACATCCGACTCACTACTCGCGGCCAGTGGTCCAGGTACCTGCATAAGCAGTTGCTGGTTTTGATAATGCGCTGTCAGGTAAGCAAAAGCCTCAACAGAAGATTCGGGGTTAGGAAAGTTGGGCACCTGGTGTTGAGAAAAAAGTTGATTCGCTGCGGCAACTTGCTGCTCTCCCATCCAGCAGGCCAGGACGGGTTTTTCGCTGCTTTGGCGAGCATCAATAACGGCCTTTGCACAGGACACAGTATCCGTCATTGCCTGTGGAGAAAGCATCACCAGAACACCGTCCACAGCCGGATCATCCAGACAGGCTTTGAGCGCAATCTGATAACGCAACGCAGAGGCATCACCCAGCAGGTCGACTGGGTTAGCGTGTGACCACTGCTCTGGCAGGCTCTTGTTTAATTGTGTAAACGTGTCATCTGACAGGGACGCTAAACTAACACCAAGATCAATAGCGCGATCGGTAGCCATAACACCCAAACCACCACCATTGGTTATGATTGCAAGCCGGTTACCACTTACCCGGTAGCGGGTTGCCAGTAACTGCGCGGCCGCAAACATTTGTTCGATCGTCATCGCACGAACCACGCCGGCTCGTTGCAGCGCCGCATCAAATACATCATCGGCACCGACCATGGCGCCGGTATGTGTTAGCGCAGCGCGCGAGCCTTCAGCATGTCGCCCGGCTTTGATAACAACAACCGGTTTCATTCGCGCAGCAATGCGTAAGCCACTCATAAAACTGCGCGAATCACGTAGCCCTTCTACATAAAGCAGGATGCTAGTGGTTTTCGGATCCTGCGCCAGATAATCCAGAATATCGCCAAAGTCAATATCCGCCGCATCCCCCAGTGAGACGATGGCAGAAAAACCGATATTGTGACTCGCCGCCCAATCGAGAATTGATGTGCATAATGCGCCTGATTGTGAAACCAGTGCGAGTCGTCCCTGCTTTGCGGTGTTCTTACTGAAAGTTGCATTTAAACCTGCCACAGGTCGAATCAGACCAAGACAGTTAGGTCCGAGAATACGCATCTGATATTTACGGGCAATTTCAAGCACTGCTTTATTCATTGTCTCGCGAGCGTTCTTATCTACACTGGAAGCAGCAGAAATAATAATGACCGCACGAACCCCATGTTCACCACATGTTTGTAATATTTCAGCCACCGTTTTCGCTGGTGTAGCAATGACGGCAAGATCGACAGGTTTGTTAATTTTTTTTATGGAGGAGAAACACGGCTTATGATGGAGGCGTTTATATTTTGGGTTAATGGCATAAAGTTCACCACGGTAGCCAGCCTGACGTATATTATCGAATACACGAGCACCAACCGAGTCCGGTCGCTTACTGGCGCCAAAAACCGCTATTGCCTGAGGATCAAAAAGTCTGTCCAGGAAGTGCGTATCCATATCTGTTTGTCTTTTTGCCTGTTAATATGTTTCGCTACAAGTTCAGATTATAACGAGAGTTAATGGAAAGTTAATGACAATCTCCATCATTTCACACCCTGATTGCATGTTACACGAGATGGGCGCCCATCACCCTGAGTGTCCAGAGCGCTTGAGTGCAATTAATGACCAGCTACTTTCCAGTGGACTGGATTTTATTTTACAACACCATGATGCACCACTCGCTACTCGCCAACAACTTTGTCGGGCACACGATGTTAAATATGTTGAATCTATATTTCAGAAGGCACCCGAGGAAGGTCAGGTCTGGCTAGACCCTGACACCAGTATGAACCCACACACCTTGTCTGCCGCTCTGCGCGCCGCCGGTGCAGTGGTATTAGGTGTTGATCTGGTTATGGCCGGCCAGAGCAGTGCCGCCTTCTGTAATGTGAGACCTCCCGGTCATCATGCAGAACATGATAAAGCCATGGGCTTTTGTTTCTTTAACAATATTGCTGTGGGAGCGACGCATGCACTGCAGGTACATAAGTTAAAACGAGTAGCCATTGTTGATTTTGATGTGCACCACGGCAATGGCACAGAAGACATCTTTCGCGAGGTACCTGAGGTTATGTATTGCTCTACTTTTCAGCATCCATTTTACCCTGACACCGGCACTCATAACACAGCGCAGCATATTGTTAATGTACCTTTAGCTGCGGGAGCTGATAGTCAGGCATTTCGTACTGCGGTGCAATCACACTGGTTGCCAGAACTGGCGTCATTTCAACCTGAATTGGTGCTTATTTCGGCTGGTTTTGATGCGCATATTGAAGACGATATGGCGAACCTTAAGCTGGTAGACCAGGATTTTGCCTGGGTAACTAGTGAGATAAAAAAAATTGCAGACAAGTATGCGCAGGGACGCATTGTTTCAGCACTTGAAGGTGGTTACGCTCTCTCTGCGTTAGGGCGCGGGGTTGCTGCACATATAAATGCCCTATTAGGATAACCGCCTGTTTGCAAAATTCTTTGTGCCAGTATATTTCAGTATGAGGCCCGCATCGCCGGCTCCATCTAATGGATCACTCGGACTCACCGTAGAAGTGTTGCTGGAAAGATTTGCGAAAACTCTCATGGCAGGCAAGACAGGTTTTTTGCAACTCTGAGAAGGCCAAAATCACTCCGTAGCTATCTTTTTCAGCGGCAACTTCACCTAACACACGAGCCGCATCATGAGTTTTACCGTCATATTCCTTGAACCTGCTTACATTGGTCCCTGCATAACTCAGAATGCGTACTTTTTCTAAAAATGGTGGCTGCGGATGGTCAGCTACCAGTGGTGCGATTTTTTCAACTAGTTGCCAGTCCTCACGAGAAATACCATCGGTAATACTTTGCATATTCTTACCCAGATCTTGCATAATTTTGCGCAACGCCAGTGGCTCGCTGGAATCTGCTGAAGTTTCAGCAAATACCTGACCAGTGTTAATTATGATGGTTAATCCTGTCAACAGGATGGTTTTAATCATGTTAGCTGTTCTCATCTACAATGTTCTCCGATTTTATTTATCTTATGGACTGGTTACTTAATATATGTAATGTTCGCGCCTGAAAAGTTTGCTAAAAGTTTTGATAATTTTTTTGCTAAAAGTGCAATTTTCACAGTTTTAACTATGCCGCTGCCGGTTCTAATTCTTCTGCTAATTTTACAAATCCAGCATCTTCCATAATTGCATACATGGCTGGCAGAACCAGCATGATCAAAACTGTGGATGTCAACATACCAAACACAATGCTGGTCACTAATGGCACAAGTATTAATGCCTGCGTACTGGTCTCAAACAACAAGGGTGTCATACCTGCAATCGTCGTCACAGAAGTCAGGAAAATAGCCCGGAAACGATCGACTACTGCCTGTTTTGCTGCGTCATGAAAAACCAACCCCTCTTCTACTCTATATTTCACAAATTCCACCAGCAGGATCGAATCATTGACGACGATCCCCGCCAGAGAAACAAAACCAATCATACTTGGTAAAGTGAAATCCAGGCCCATAATCAAATGCCCCCAGATCGCACCGATGAGGGCAAGGGGAATATTAATCATAACGATTAACGGTTCGCGGAAATTGCGAAATTGCAGGCTGAGTAAAAGGAATACCCCAAATGCGCCAAACCCGAAACCTGAAAGTATAGATAACTTAGTTTCAGTGCCGTTTTCGACTTCGCCTTTAAGTCTAAACGTGATTTCAGGATAACGTTTCTGCAATGTGTTTAAAAAGTTTTTTTGCAGGCTTGTGATAACTTCCGAGGTGTTAGCAATGTTTGCATCTACATCGCCATAAATATTGACAGTGCGCTGGTGGTTGATATGACCGATGCGAGAAAATTCACGTGTTTCTGTAATAATCGCGACACTGCTTAAGGGGATTTCTTTTCCGGTTTTTGAAAACACGGTGAAATTATCAAAATCGCGTAACTCATTACCTTGCTGGTTGCCCAGTTTGGCAACAATCTCATAAGCTTCACGGCCTTTGTAAATCTCATTAATTTTAACGTCCAGATAAGCTGATCGTAGTTGCGAGGCAATGCTACTGGAATCAATGCCCGTGGCTAAGGCTCCCGGTTTAAGTGAAATATTGTATTTCGGTTTACCTGGACGAAGATCATCCAGCAAATTGTTAACGCCATCATAACCCCTGAGCCAGTTTTGCACTTCCCATGACGCCCTTGACAGTTCATCCATGTTTTGTCCGCTCAGGCGAATATGGATTGCGCGTCCCGCCGGACCTACTTTGGGTTCTTTATATTGAATGTTTAATACGTCGGGTAATGCCCCGGTATTTTGTTCCCAGAGCCGGGTTAACTCAAGAATATTTGTATTGCGTTTTTCGGTGTTAAGTAAATCAATGCTAAGGGTTGCCAGATGCGTTCCATTTTCGGAAACATCAGCATGCTCGCCATATGAAAGCTGCACATTTTTAACCAGCTCTTCTGATTCATTTTGGCTAAGGGTTTTATTGGTTTCATACAGCGCATTGAGCAGTCTCTCTACTACCTGCTCGGTTTTTATCAGCGAGGTGCCTTGTGGTAGTAAAATTCTGGCTTCCAGATTATTGCCTTCAAGATCGGGGAAGGCTTTGAATTTAACAGTTCCAGTTGCCACCAGACCAACTGAAAAAATCAACATGGCCAGCGCTATACCTACCGTAATATATCTAAAGCGCATAGCAAGTACAGCAGTACGCCCAACCGCGGCGCGAAGTTGATTAAAGCGGGCCTCAAACTTGAGTCGCCATTTTGGCGGTGTATTTTCGCGGCCATGTTCTAATGAGCTTTTCAGGTGGTGTGGCAATACCAGAAAAGCTTCAATCAAACTAATGGTAAGCACCGACAACAAAACCACGGGCAGTACACCTAAAATCTGCCCCAGATCACCCTTCATCATTAACAGGCTGCCAAATAAAAAGGCGGACGTGAGATAGGATGAAAAGACGCCACGAAAAACTTTTTTGGTACCATCGATAGCCGCATCCAGAGGTGACTTGCCTTTGCGATATTCATGATCAATGTTTTCAGATAAGACGATGGCATCATCCATTAAAATACCAATAGCCATAAGCAAGGCGACCATTGAAATCATATTGATACTCACGCCAAACACGACCATCATGGCAAGCCCACCCAAAAATGAAATAGGTAAACCCAGAGCAATCCAGAATGTATAACGCCATGAAAAAAATAATAACAACATTAAGGTCGCCAGAATCAAACCCTGCCAACCATTTGTTAACAACAGTTGCAACCGGTCTCGCACTGATGTCGAAGTATCATTAACAATAGTCAGTTGTGTTCCGGCAGGTAAAATTTTATTTTCTTTTTCAACAAACTTTATCAATGCGTCGGCAACTTTCAGTGTGTCATCAATAGTGTTTTTACTGACTTTGAGTAGTGCAGCCGGTTTACCGTTTAACTCGATGCGTTCTTCTGGGTTTTCAAATTTATTTTCAATTTTGGCAATATCACCCAGTTTAATTTCGCCACCTTCGGGCATATTAATAATAACGAGATCGGCCAGTTCATCGGCGGTCTTTCTTATATTATCAAAATGAATCTGATAGGAAATTTCACTCTCTTCCAATGTCCCTGCGGGTAATTCCAGTGCCTGAGCAGAAATTAAATCGGCGATATTCTGAACACTAAGATTATATTTTTGCTGAGTATCAGGACGTATCAATACCTGTAATTGATGTGTGGAGAAACCGTCCAGGTTAACGATTGGAATTTGCGGCATGGCAATCAGACGGTCACGGTAATATTCCGCCAGTGTTTTTAATTCAGTGGCTGTTAACTTTTCTGAAGTAATGGCTATATTGGCAACCGGGTTAATTCTCCCCAGCTGTTTGATAACAGGCTCTTCGATATTTTCGGGAAAATTCTGAATCGCATCAATTTCAGTTTTAATATCATCAGTGAACTCACGTATATTTCCCGCTTCCTGCATCTCCAGTGTAAAAATGGCAACATTGTCACGAGCATCACACTCCTGTTCTTTTAAAAAGCTGATGCCATCTGTGGCATCTTCCAACGGGTTGCAAATACCATCTTCAACATCGGTCGGGCCTGCTCCAGGATAAGCAACTGTAACTTGTACCTTGCTGGGCTTGAGCAGTGGAAAGGATTCTTTATTAAGCTCTTTTAGTGAATTTAAACCAATGGCAATGATTGCCATCATCAAGATATTACTAATGGTGGGATGTGCCGCAAAATAGCGAATCATTGCACAGCACCTTCAATTAACTCAGGGGTGGAAACCGGCTTGTGACTTTCGTTAAGTTTATCTCCATTGATATTGTCTGGGATGATGGCGTTTTCACCCGCAGCGTCTTTAACCATCTGTTTTTCATACTCACTTGCCATCACAAGTTTAAGCGGCAAACCATTAATCACAGGTGTAACATCACTGATAATTATTTTTTCACCTTCTTTAACACCATCGCCGACAACCACCAGTTTCCCCTGTTTGTGAAGAATATTTAGCGGTCGAATTTCCAGCTGATAATTTGTCCCTGATTCATTTTCTCTGGCAACATAAACGCGCCCCTGATGGATAGCCTTTCTTGGTAAAACCAGCAACTCACGTGCGGGTGAAAAAAATTCAACCGCTGCATACATGCCTTTTAACAAGGGTGGACGTTTGCCAGGAATGACACCCGCATAGGGATTATTAACCGCAACGACCAGGCCAATTGTATCCCGATCAGGATCAATGGACTCACTAATACGTAACAGTTCACCTTGCCATTTTGTACTAATCCCTTCATACCCGACGAGGCTAACGTTTGCCTGCAGTTTAATTTTAGAGAATGCAAACTGCATGTCTTGCGGGTTTTGCAGGTTTAAACTTTGATCACCAAAACCTATTAACATTGGGTAAAACTGACGTACAGACAACTGTGCATTAATTTCGATAGCCTGTGTGCCTAATGCTTCAAACAACTCACTGCCTACTGATGTATATTCACCTTTCTCTACTAATACTTCTCCTATGCGCGCATCAAATGGAAGGCGAATTTCGGTACGCCCAAGAGTATCCTGGCTTTGTGCAAGCTGAGTTTTAGATTGTTTGATTTGTGCCTGAGTTACGGATTTACGACTCGTGTAACTTGCCAGCCTGCCCTGTAAATCTTCGACCTGCTGTTGAAGTTGCAAAACTTTCTGCTCTTCAGCATCAACGGTTGAACGAGAAATAAGACGTTTTTCCCAGACACTTAACAAACGGTTTAATTCTTTTTTGCCAGTGTCTAGATTCTTTCTGGCAATTTCGAGTGAGCGACGGGTGCTACGTTCCTCAACTTGTAATTGCTCGAGAGATGACTGACTACCCGCTAGCCCCGCCTCGCTTTGATCCCGTGAAAACTCAAAAGCAGTGGGTTCAATTCGTATAACCACGGTTCCCTTTGCCAGACTTGCACCTTTTTTCAATGCCGGGTGGATATAACTAATCTTGCCGCTGACTTCTGTTTTGGCTTTCACCAGAACCGCGGGTTCGACATTACCGTAAGCCATAGCACGACTGCGAAATGGCAGTTTCTTCAAGGTAATGACTTCCACCGTTTTAACAGGAAATTGCAATACCTCATGCTCTACTGGTGGCGCAGATTTTATCTTATAAATAACCACAGCCAGAGCTATAATAACAATCAAAGGTAGAATATATGCTTTTTGAAATATTTTTTTCATTTGCTGTGCTCAATCCCACGACGATAAATTGCAAAAACACCCGCCGCTTTATCTCGTATATTTCCAGTATCTCCGTCCAGTAATGACTGCATAACCAGACCTTGAATGGTACCAATAAACAATGTACCCGCTGCCAGTGTATTTATAGCCAGATCTATTTCACCTTGAGTTTTACCCTTTTCTATCAATACCGCCAAACGCTCAGCGTATTTTCGAGTCATGGTGCGCGCCATGCGTTTGGCTGCGGTATCCTCCGCACGTTGTAATTCGCCAAACAACATACGCGGCACACCTGGATGAGCAGAGACAAACTCAATATGTGTCATAAACACCGCTTCTAGTGCTGCAAGTGAACTTACTGCAGACTTGGCTGCCTTATCTATTCGTGTTAACAGGCGTTCCGCAAGCCACTCCATTACCGCCTGCCAGATGGCCTCTTTATTAGGGAAGTGACGAAACAAGGCCCCTTGTGTCACATTCATGTATTTAGCAATGGCTGCGGTGGTTATATTGTCTGGATTTTGTTTACCAGCAAGTTCAACCACTGCCTCTACGGTTACAGCGCGACGTTCATTAGCCGGAAGATGTTTGCTTTTAACTGTCATGGATTATCCAGAAGATAGTAATTGATTACTATCTTCTGGCATGACAAACCTAATGTCAAGCCTGCCGCGTAAAAAGCAGGTGGGGTCAGGTCTTGCATTAATGCACGGCATCAGTTAATTTCACTTCATGGCCAGACCACTACGCATAGAACTACCAGGCGGTTTATACCACATCACGTCACGAGGTGATCGGCGTGAAGATATATACTTTAATGACGCTGATCGTCTTGAATGGTTGCGCATATTAGGCATGGTGTGTCATCGCTATAATTGGGTATGCCATGCCTGATGCCAGATGACCAATCATTATCATATTGTGATTGAAACACCCGAAGGTAATTTGTCGCAAGGTATGCGACAACTCAATGGCGTTTATACACAATGGATCAACCGCACGTATGAACGAATCGGACATGTATTTCAGGGTCGTTATAAAGCTATTATGATCGAAAAAGATAGTTACTTGCTTGAGCTGTCACGTTATGTAGTATTAAACCCGGTGCGAGCAGGTATGGTGCGACATACCAAACAATGGGTCTGGAGCTCGTATCGAAATATGATTGGTCAAGTAGCAGCGCCAGAATGGTTACAAACGGATTGGGTATTAGGTCAATTCAGTAAGCAACGCGCTCGTGCCATTACAAAATATATTGAGTTTGTGCATGATGGCATAACATTACCCAGTCCCTGGTTGATGCTAAAAGGACAGATCTATCTAGGAAATGAAAAATTTATGGCGCGTATGCAACAGCATGCGGAGAATGAGATTGACCAGAGTGAAATACCACGCGCACAAAGACGGTCTATAGCTAAGCCTTTAACGTATTACCAGAAGAAATACAAAACGCGTAATGATGCAATATATCAAGCTTACGTAAGTGGTGAGTATTCCATGAAACATATCGCAACACACTTTGGGGTGCACTATTGCACTGTAAGTCGTGTTATACGAAAAATGGAGTCGGATGCATGAATGCAAGACCTGACCCCAAGTGCTCCGAAAAATGGAGTCGGATGCATGAATGCAAGACCTGACCCCAAGTGCTCCACAAGGCCTGACCCCAAGTGCTTTTGAATGTGGCGAATCAGCTCGTTTTTAGCCTCTTAGCGCCTCTGCATGATAAACCAGGTGCTCACCAATAAACGTTGCGATAAAGTGGTAACTATGGTCATAATCCTCGTGCATACGAATCGTTATCGGTGCACCATGTTCCTTGTAGGCTGCTTCAAGGTCCTGCGGGAACAGTTGTTCTTCAAGAAACTCATCAGCGAGCCCGTGGTCAATTAATGCCGGCATTGGTTTACTGCCAGATTTAACCAGTTCGGTCGCATCATAAGCCTTCCATAGTTCACGATTATCACCAAGGTAGGCACTGAAACAGCCTTCTCCCCAACTGCTTTTCAGCGGGTGGCATATCGGCGCAAAAGCGGAAACCGAACGATAAGCACCCTCTTCTTTTAACGCACAGATCAATGCACCGTGTCCACCCATCGAGTGTCCGGTAATAGATTTAACACCGGCTAAAACCGGAAAGTTTTTTTCAATCAATGCCGGTAACTCTGCCGTGACATAATCATACATCTGGTAGTGTCTGGCCCATGGATCCTGAATCGCGTTAATGTAAAAACCCGCGCCTTTACCCAGATCATAACGATCTTCTTGATCTGCTACATCATCACCCCGTGGGCTGGTATCCGGCATCACCAGTGCGAGCCCGAGTTCTGCGGCATAACGTTGTGCACCTGCCTTGGTGCGTACATTATCATCGGTACAGGTAAGCCCCGATAACCAGTACACCACCGGCACTTTTTCTGTTTCTGCCTGTGGTGGCAGATAAACAGAAAAAGTCATAGTGCAGTTACAACTGGTAGATGGGTGCTCATAACGATTTAACCAACCGCCAAATTCTTTTATCGATTCAATCTGTTTCATTTTTATATCCTACAGTTTAATTCTACAGTTCAAGCCTATAACTATTCCTACAACCCATTGTTACAACTTATACCTAGAATATAATCACTGAGCGAATACTTTCACCGCTGTGCATTAAATCAAACGCCCGATTTATATCTTCCAGTGGCATGGTATGTGTAACCATTTTATCCAGTTCAATTTCACCGTTCATATAACGATCTACATAACCAGGTAATTCGGTACGGCCTTTAACTCCACCAAACGCACTGCCTTTCCAGGTACGTCCCACAACTAAGTTAAACGGACGAGTTGAAATTTCCTGACCGGCACCGGCAACACCAATCACGGTGGAAACGCCCCAGCCCATATGGGTACACTCAAGCGCTTCACGCATAACATGAATATTACCGATACATTCAAATGAATAATCCACTCCACCATTGGTCATTTCAATAATGGCTTCGGTGGTACTACCGCTTAATTGTTCTGGATTGATAAAATCCGTTGCCCCGAGGGCTTTAGCTATTTCCCATTTATCAGGATTAATATCAACTGCAATTATACGCCCGGCTTTTGCCATCACTGCGCCCTGGATACAGGACAGACCAATGCCACCAAGGCCAAATACCGCAACCGTAGAACCAGGTTCAACTTTTGCTGTATTTAAAACCGCACCAATCCGGGTCGTTACACCACAGCCAAGCAGGCAGACTTTGTCCAGTGGAGCGGCTTTATTTATTTTCGCCAGTGCAATTTCAGGCACAACCGTATACTCGGAAAAAGTTGAACAGCCCATGTAGTGATAAATAGATTTACCGTTTTGTGAGAAACGGCGTGTGCCATCAGGCATAAATCCGGTCCATACCGTTGATGCAATCGACTGGCATAAATTTGTTTTTGGTGAATGACAGTATTCACAGGTACCACATTCAGGGATGTATAACGGAATAACATGATCACCCGGTTTCAGGTCTTTAACACCCGGGCCACATTCAACTACTTCACAACCGCCTTCATGCCCCAGAACTACAGGGAAAACCCCTTCAGGGTCATCACCAGAGAGAGTAAAAGCATCGGTATGGCAAACACCGGAAGCAATCACTTTTAATAAAACTTCGCCTTCTTTTGGTCCTTCGATATCAAGCATCTCAATTGACAGCGGTTTTTTTGCTTCCCATGCAACAGCAGCTTTAGTTTTCATATTATGTATGCTCCTAAATTATCGGTTATTGATCTGCGTGACACAATAGAACGAATGTTCATTTCAAGTCAATAGAAATGACTGATTTTTATGTATTATTGGCAAATAAACCAATAAAAACAACATTTTATACGCACATAAACAATATCGACTGAAATATAACAATGAACATTCGTTTTGTGATAAATTATTTTTACAAAGTGACTCTATCTTGCATATTAACCATACTCGGACATAGGTTTAAGAGTGAGAGACTTATTAATCTGTGCATTAATATCAAGGATATCTGAAACATGCCCTATTTAAAAAAAGTAGCACCGGTACCAGAGCCCGT
Source organism: Gammaproteobacteria bacterium (assembly GCA_026197015.1). Classification (GTDB taxonomy): domain Bacteria; phylum Pseudomonadota; class Gammaproteobacteria; order SZUA-229; family SZUA-229; genus SZUA-229. The sequence continues at coordinate 17,203 of JAPHRB010000061.1, forward strand.
TGATTGCCGCATTTTAACGGCTGCACTTGAGCTTTTTGTTAATAATGGTTTTCACAATGTTTCAGTTCACGAAATACAAAAGCAGGCTGACGTCAGCATTGGTTCTATTTACAATCACTTTGGTGGTAAGGAAGGCATTGCCAAAGCACTGTACTATCACCTGTTAAATGAAATTCAGGATCTTGTAGATTGTGCAAAAGAAGAAAAAACCACCGCTGTAGAACGCTGCAATGAAATTATTCGTCAGTTATTTCATTACACAGAAACACATCAAAGTATTATCTCTTTTGTTTTTCACCCAAGGCATAATGAGTTTCTTCCAGACGAACCGCCGATATATAACTCCAGCCCTTTTGTGGCAATTCACGAGATTATTCAACAAGGTATGGATAATAACGAAATCAGAAAACGTGATTTGTTAGTGGCCTCTTCTGCAATTTATGGCGGCCCAATCAGGATGATTAATTTACGTCTGGATAAAGTTATAAAAGACCCGCTGCCAGATTTGCTTGAGGAAATTTTAGATTGTATCTGGCAAGGCATGCTTGTAACTGAAACTGAAAATAATTCAAAAGATGATATAGGTTTGCATTCAGTAGGTTAACTATACTAATTTTAATTTCTCAGTTAAATTACTCGTGACTTCATTAGCGGCCTATTCATTTTCAACTTACAGCCCTGTTATTTTGCCTTCACTTACTGCTAATCGGATAAATATTTTCTGTATTATAAAATTTTCAGCATAGTTATA
>JAPHRB010000072.1 GCA_026197015.1 Gammaproteobacteria bacterium
GTCACTGTAAAAATGCAGCGTTTAATTTAAAACTGCCCATGAAAAAACGTTATGACATGGTGATGGAATGCAAAGAATATATAAGTGCTGAATTAGATAAATTGAATTATTCTTATAAAATAAAAATTAAACATTTATACCATGATCGTGAAGAGGTCACCTGCATTGTGTTATTAAACTAATATTACCCTTAATAAACAATAAGGCTGATAATAGCTATCTGCGATAAGCCACTACAGATTAAATAAAAAATTAAACACCCTGATTAATATAATGAAAGTAGGTAAAACGCTGCTCTTTATCAGTGGGTGTCACATGAGTTTCACTTCTAGATTCCAGCAAGCTAAAACCTTTACCCAGGGCCGCAGACATCCTGACTTCATCATACTGCACAATGTCTAAACCACTGCACTTTTCCGGGCCGCCAACTGAAAATGCCGCGATAATCAGATGCCCACCGGCTTTAAGTGTGTTTTTTAAAACCTCAACGTATTTTTCTCTGTCTCGTTTATCTGTTAAAAAATGAAACACAGCTCGATCATGCCAGAGTGCAAAAGGTTGTGGGCTATTAAACTGCGTAATATCAGCTTCATACCAGTTTATTTTTTCAGCTTTATCACCCAGTCTGTTTTTTGCACTCAGTAGTGCATTGTTAGAAATATCTAATACTGCGAGATTAATAAATCCTTTTTCCTGCAGTTTATCAATAAGAACAGAGGCTCCACCACCTACATCTAAAATAGCCTCGTCTGCTGTGAGTTTACTCCTGTTGATTAAATCTAACGACAATAAAGGCTCTTTCTGATACCAGCTAACATCATCAAATGATTTGCCTTTATAAACGTTTTCCCAATGTTCTTTATTAGACATGATTTTTTCAACTTAAAACTTTATACAGGCAATTGAAAATTGTAACATCGCTAAAATTTAGTAACAAGACAAGATAGAATTAAACAGATGATTTATGATAGATAACTGATCAATATCAATTAGCTATGGCTTATTTTTAGTTATCCAGTCAATTGCCTGTTCACGTGATTGAAACGTTTCAGTCTTGAAAATATAGTTTTTTACATAAGCCTGCCATACACCGGTAAGGCTAAACTGCAAACTTTCAGATTCAATAACAGCAATTATGATGTTTGGGTTAATTTTTGAGGCTTTTTTATCCAGCTCAGCAATCATTTCAATATCCTTTGCGGTGACATCATATTCAGTGCATTTTGATTTATCAATTATATGGTACTTTTGTTTTTTTAAATGTTTTTCATGATATATTTTCTGGTGTGACTGTATAATGTCACGCCCATAAACAATGCCGCTGGCCAATATTTCAATACCCTCTCCATTATCTAAAATATTAACTTCAATACTCATAACTACTTAATCTTATTTTTATTTTTATTTTACTTAATTTAAAACTACTGACTTTTTCTCATTTCATCTAACTCAGCATGAATCATTGCTGGTGTTTCCAGACTAATTTCACCGATTAGTTTTGCTCGAAATTCATTTAATAAAATTTCAGAGGTTTTATGTAAGTTGACTTTACCACCTGCCTGTAAAAAACCTCGTTTTTTGCCAATGGTTTCTAACACGACCATTTCATCGGCTGATAACTCAGTTAACTTATATCGCTTACGCAGTAACGCCGGGTAAGCTGTCGCTAAATAAGCCGCCGCAAATAATGCCACATCCTCATATTCCATGGCGGTACTTTTTATCGCACCGGTCATTGCTAATCGATAACCACTATTTACATTGTGGATTTTAGGCCACAAAAATCCCGGTGTATCCATTAACTCAATTCCATTATCCAGAATTATCTTTTGTTGCCGTTTTGTAATAGCCGGCTCGTCACCAACCTTTGCAATAATTCTGCCGGCAAGCGTATTAATGACACTGGATTTACCCACATTCGGAATGCCCATAATAAGTACACGCACAGGTTTCACAGCAAGATTTCTATCTGGAAAAAACTGTTTACATAAATTTAAGGTCTGCTTTATTTTTGCAGGCTGATCCTGGGTTACGGCGAGCGCTTTAATATTTCGCGATTCCTGAAAGTGCTCTATCCACAACTGAGTCACCTTCGCATCAGCCAGGTCAGACTTGTTCAATAATTTTATACAGGGTTTATCACCCCGCAACTCAGCCACCAGCGGATTTTCTGAACTATAGGGAATGCGCGCATCTAACACCTCAATAATAAGATCAATCTTAGGCATGACCTTTTTGATCTCTTTACGAGCTTTGTGCATATGACCTGGAAACCACTGAATTGCCATAAAAATGTTCACTGTATATTTGAATAAGTGGTATTTTAACCTAAAATGCTCATCTGGACTTCAGTGACTCAACTGAATTCTTTATGTTTAACCCAAAAGGCTAACAAACTAAGTTAAAATTTCACCTAAATCTTCATACATACCTATTCTCGGGAAATTTAATGTCTAACCAGTACGACCTGTTAATTATTGGCGCCGGTGTTTCCGGTAGCGCACTACTCTATCTCAGCACTAAATACACTGATATTCAGAATATCGGTGTTATTGAGAAGTATTCGGCGCCGGCAAGGGTCAATTCGTTATCCAGCAATAACAGCCAGACCCTGCATTGCGGTGATATAGAAACCAATTACACACTTGAAAAAGCATTAAAAGTAAAACGTGCTGCCAGTATGTTACGTAACTACGCGACTGCTCAGGCCGATGCCCATCACATTATATTTAAGTATTCAAAAATGGTTTTAGGCGTTGGCAATAAGGAATGTGAGTTACTGCGAGAGCGTTTTAAGGTTTTCAGCCCACATTACCCTCACCTGAAACTACTCGATAAAAAGGCCATTGCCCGTATTGAACCTAATGTAGCTATGCATGATGATACGTTTCGCGAAGATGAAATTATTGCTTTAGGCTCCACCGATGAGTATACCGCTGTAAACTTTGAAGCCTTATCTCGCTCATTTGTACGCCAGGCTGAAATGGAAGCTACAGCACACCCTGAGAAGACCATTGATATTCATTACAACGAATATGTTGATCACATCAGAATTCATAAAAACGGTTTTATCGTTGAAACCAACGGTGTTTGTTACCGCGCAAAATCACTGGTTGTGTGTGCAGGTGGCCATAGCCTTAAGTTAGCTCACGATATGGGTTACGGGCACCACTATTCAGTATTACCTATTGCAGGTAGTTATTATTTCACACCCCACGTTCTTAATGGCAAAGTATATACGGTGCAAAATGATGCATTACCATTTGCGGCCATTCATGGTGACCCGGACGTGCTGGTACCTGGCGCAACACGTTTTGGCCCCACAGCATTGGTTTTACCCATATTAGAAAGGTACAACTTAAAAACCCTGCCTGATTTTTTACAGGTATTTCGTTTTGATGGCCGGGTAGCAAAAGTATTATGGGATTTATTAAAAGTTGCCGACATAAGAAATTACATGTTTAAAAATATGCTTTTTGAGATTCCTATAATACGCAAGGTACTGTTCTTGAAAGATGTAAGAAAAATTATTCCATCTTTAAAATTAGGTGATTTAAAATTTGCGAATAAAGTGGGTGGCATACGCCCTCAACTGATTGATAAAGATCACAGCAAATTACTCATGGGTGAAGCCAAGATTGATACAGGCATTGGTGCAATTTTTAATATGACCCCATCACCCGGCGGTACATCCTGCATAGAAAATGCTGAAATCGATATGCGCACAATTGTTAAGCATCTGGGGGCCACAATTGATGAGGCCGCAATACAAAAAGACTTATTAGGTGATGATGTACAACATGATGCAGATGATTTTTCCGGTGTTGTTATTTCTGGTTATGATGCGAATTAATTTTAATATATAACCACATCAGAGATACAGTGGATTTAAGAATACGGCTCATCGTGAAGCGATGAGCGCAAGAAAATAAACGCCAGGACGTGACCTGGCACTTCACTCAATTTTACCGAGAATTAAGTTAACTTCAAAACGCAACAATGCACCAGATATGAACATATTTCATTAAACAGTGCACGCTTTTAACGCATTTTTTCTAATACCCGACTTGCCTCTTTAAAAAATCCTTTTAATTCCTGAAGTTAGGCTGTCGAAAAATAATATGAAACTGGCATGCAAACTGCAAATCAGTAATAGAAACCATCAAAATACAACTGTAAATTCTGGGAGATTAAAATGTCCATAAAACCTTTCTCATGCAGTATTGCAATCAACCATTACCATTTATTTTTAAAATGGTCTTTATCTTTCCTGTCAATTTTGCTGACATCTACATTTGTTATGATTTTACAGAGCCCGATGTAATAATCACTTGAATATTGAGTTTGATATAATCACTAACAGGGACGTTTACATTTTTTAAACTTAAACACTCTCTATAATTTCATTTATAAAATTATGTGCCGGTAGTGAATAATCCTGATTAACCAAATCCATCATATCTGTTAGTAAAGTTTTGACTGTATTTTCTGGTTGCTCTAAGAAATGATTATTATTTTGCTGCTCTATTAATTTTTCTAACTGTGACAGTAAATCAATAGCCGCTGCCGGGCCGGGTGCTGGCGGCCTCGTAGCAGAGTCGTTAAACTGCTCTGTTCTTTGATAAGTTTGTGTCACTTCAATATATGTACTTTGTTGAAAATCAAGTGCAAAACTTTTTAATTCTTCACTATCAAATCCTAACTGCATTGCAGAATTAAATGCAGCCTGTACATCTCCATTAAAAAACTGGCTTGCCAAATCACCCACTTTATTTAACAGCTCATTTATTGCCTGTTGCTCACCTTCATCAAGCTCACCTTGCACACTAAACTGAAAAGCCGATGAGGAAACACTCGAGAGCTCATAAGATGCAGATGAGCCCTGTTGATTACGCGAATAACTTTGACTTGAAGCCGACTCAATAAAAGCTGAATAACTTACCTCAATTTTATCTCCATCCTGTGTAACTATTTCAATTGAGGCTTCTTTGCTTTGTTCAAAGCGGCTTGTTAATGCAGCGCTTTCAGAAATCAATTCACCAAATCTCTGCTGTTGCAGCGGTTTATCATTAAAATTATTTGCTATATTATCCAGGCCCTGAAAAATCAATGTTTCTGTTTCTGCGATCTGCGTTTTTATGCTTTCTGTCATCTGGGGCATGTCACTTAATATATTTCTGGCTTCTGCAAAACCCTGACTAATACCTTCCTTTGCCTGTTGCAACATACTCTGCGCTTCTAACTCACTACCCGCTCTTTGTCTGATGGCTGTTTCGACATAACCAATAACTCGATCAGCGACCGCCTGAGGAGAGAAATCACCGGTATTCTGTTGGCTGACTGAGGATAATTCAGGTATTTTTTTTGATATCTGATTTTCTAGTAACTGTGCTGGACTCTGCTCAGGCTTAAAGCCCGAGTTATAAGCCTTATTAAAATCTGCCTGTTTTAAAGCCTGTGAATTAAAAGCCGCTGAATTAAAAACATTACCCATACTATTTCCAGGCGCATATCCCTGGTTATTAAATAGAGTGTTCATGGTGTTGTCCTTCTGAATTACTTACTGCAGACCAGGCTGCCAGAAAGCTTTCAGGTTTTACTAAAAAAATAAATTTCTCTGTGTATTGTTCTATATCGGCAAATTATAAAATTTCTTTAACGCCATCGGTACATTCATGACGAATAGAAAAAATAACCATTATTCAAATACTAACCAGCACTGTAGATGCCCATACCATCGCCGGATGGCTTAATGGAGCCAAGAATGAGCGATATCGCCAAGTCTTTGAAACATTAAGAGAATTTTATTAACGAGTGACCTTACTATGAAGCTGTAGGCTCCGAAATTAATATATTTCTCGCCAATTACGGGTTACAGGTACCGATACTACTTAAAGACCCACCGGTTGTGGCAAAACACGTTTTATGGAACATATGGCCTGGCGTTTAAAGAAACCCCTGTTCAGCGTTTCATATCATGATGATTTAACCGCCTCAGACCTGGTTGGCGTTTTCTTATATCCGGTGGCGAATACGGCATTGAAGATACACGTGTCGCATTACAGTCATCTCGCCAGCAGAAAATATTTAAAAGCCATGTATGGTAATGCCTGTTATATTATGATTAATGATGTAAAACAGCTGACTCTTAAAGTTGCAGATATATATCGGAATATAACTAGCTGAAAAACTGAAATAACTAGTCTATATTCCTATAAAGATAAACACATTCACCATATGTACGCTTTTGATTTTAAATGGATTAGATCTTTAGGAGCATTTTTGAGGTTTCATAATGAATATTTTTAATAAACTCTCCCTACGCAAGCAAATCTGGGTTGGTTTTATCAGCATAATGTTACTCATCATACTGGTGAGTGCCATTGCTTTTTTCAGATTATTACAAGTTCAGAATCAGGCGACCAGTATCGCAGACTATTCTCAGCCTGCCATGTTATCTGCCCTCACGCTAAAAGAGCGTATTCAGTCTACTACCAGCCTGATGGGGTTATATATTATAAATAAAACACCTGAATATTCAGAGAAATTCACCCAGAGCGTGAACGACCTGCAAGATGCATTACGTAAATACAATGAATTACCTGCCGTAAAACAAGATAAAAAAATGCAGGAAAACACTAAACTATTAGAAGAGCTGGTAAACCGGTTTATTGGCCATCAGGAAGAAGTTGATTATTTAACCAAAAATTATATTGAAAATTATCCAGGCCTGAAAATTGCCAACGCAGAGATAAATCCAAGACATCAGGAAACATTACAGATATTCACAGAAATGATTAATTCTGAGCTTGGAGAGCCGGCAACCGTTAAGAGACGTGCCCATCTGCAGCAAATAAACGATCTTAGACAAAACTGGATGAACATTGTTGCTTTATTGCGCACCTTCCTTTCAAACCCTACTATTGATCGGATTTCCCAGCTTAATATATATATTGATCAACATGCATTATTAACCAGTAGAATAACTAAAAATTCAGATTTATTCACTTTTGAACAGGAAGAAGGTTTCCCCAGATTAAGTAAAATATCTCAAAAATATTTTAAATATATAAATGGTATTTTTGATTTATTAAGAACCAATACATGGCGAAATGACGTGACGCTAATTAATAAGGAGATAAGCCCATTAATAAATGAAATTGGCTCACAAATTGACACGATGATAAGTTATCAAAAACATCAGGTAGAAGCTGGAAATAAAGAGTTAATCACAAATACTCATAATACTCTAAGTCAGATAGTCGTTGTGTTACTGATAGCGCTAATAGTCGGCATTGTTTCTGCCATGATGACCAGTAAGCAGATTAATGTGGTTGTTGTAGAAATAAACACAATTTTAAAAAATATACTTAACGGCACTTTTTCTTTACGTATGGATGAAGAACGAGCAGGCGATATTGGCTTACTCGGTAAAACCGTAAATACATTTAGTCAGCAACTTGAATCAATCATAAATGAAATTCGCTCATCCGTTACTGAGTTACAGACTACATCTACAAATCTAATATCAATTACTCATGAAACAAGCACAAATATCACACAGCAGAACGAGGAGACTGAACTCGTATCAACCGCTGCAGAAGAGATGTCTTTAACATCTGAAGAAGTTGCTAGAAATACTTCCGCAGCATCAGACTCTGCGCAGAGTGCAGACAGCAGCGCTCAAATAGGTTCTGATAAATCAAATGCCGCTTTAAAAGGCATGCAGCATTTAATGCAAAACCTGGATAATTCTGCCAGCGTGATTCAATCATTACAGGTTGATACAAATAACATCAGTGTTGTTCTAGATGTAATTCGTGATATTTCAGATCAAACAAATCTATTAGCA
>JAPHRB010000015.1 GCA_026197015.1 Gammaproteobacteria bacterium
CCAGTTTGTTATCTTCCAATATACATAACAATGAGCAACAGATAACGACTGATGTTGGCATACGCCTATTTGATTTATCTGAATCGATTATTCAACGTATTGTTAGTGAAGCAATAACCGATGCTCGCTCGCTCGCAGCCTCGATGGATATAGATATAGGTGATAGCGAATCCGAAAACACTCAAAATAAAGACGAATTAAAACAGATACAACTTGCACAGGAAGTAAGAGACACCGCTTTAGTACAAAACAGCCAGTTCGTTATAAACGCCGATTCTAGTGATATATATAAAACAATTCAGCAATCAATCAGTCTTTTATTTGGTGTGAATAACAGTCTGGTTGTAAATCTCGATGAATCACAACAATTTTTAAGTATTGCTAAAAAACAACACCTAACCGATACATGCCTGTTTGAAGACCTTAAAATAGATATCAGCGGTAATAGTATTTTATCTCGATGCCTTAATAAAAAACAAATTATCGATAGTTTTTCTGCTAAAACCTCTGCTTCTTTAAGCATTATTGATGAACAAATTGCGCATGGTTTAAAAACTGAAGGTTTTGTTTGTTTACCTGTGACAAACAGCAATAGACTGCACGGTGTCGTATTATTAGGTTGCTCAAATAACCAGGCATTAAAGCTACTTAAAAACTCGTCTTTACTAAAACTATTTGCTGACAATCTATCGATTAAATTACAACAGTATCTGGATTACAGTCAGAAAACATCTGAAGCATCTGAGAAAAATAGCCTGATATTTATAGAACGTGCCAGAAAAATAATTCATGAAACTAACAACCCGTTAACTGTTATCAGAAACTATCTTCAATTACTGTCTAAAAAATTAAATGAAGATGATCCGGCACAAGCAGACCTGTCAACGATTAAACAGGAAATTGATCGGATTAGTAATATCATAATAAGGTGCAAAGATGCACCAAATGTTGAAGCATCTGATTTTTCAGAAATTAACATTAATACGCTTTTGACAGAACTTATTTCTCTTTATAAAGCATCTTTATTTGCAACACATAATATTACATCGACACTTAATCTCGACAATAAACTGAAACCCGTCAGACTCGATAAAAACAGCATTAAACAAATTATCACCAACTTACTTAAAAATTCAGTAGAAGCTATAAAATCTGATGGTGAAATTATAATTACAACAGGGACAATCAATATAAATGGAAACAACTATATAGAACTTAAGCTAGAAGATAGCGGACCGGGAATACCTGCTGAGATAATGAAAAATCTCTACACTCCTGTTACCAGCACAAAGGGACAGGAACATTCAGGACTAGGCTTAAGTATTACAAAAAATTTAGTCGATAGAACCGGAGGTTCTATAAGCTGTAGAACTAATAATAATGGCACGGTATTTAGTGTCCAGTTTCCTGAAACTAATTAATTGAGCTTGATATAATTTAAGTCTCATCTCTGTAAATGTAAATAGGCCTGTAGTATGCCAGAGAAGACAAACGAACGAACGAACGATGAGTTTAACATTACCTGTACTAATACTAGTGGCAGCATTAATGCCAGTAACAGTACTGATGCTGTTGAAAAAATACTAATTGTCGATGACGAAAAACTCCATCAATATAGTTTGATGGAGTTAATGAAACAAAATAACTGTGATGTTGAATGCGTCAGCAGTGGTGATGAAGCCATTGAAATCATTCGGAACAATAACATCGGCATAGTTCTTCTCGACCTCAATATGGATGGCATCAACGGTGAAGATGTCATGCGTTTCATTTCTAAAAACGAAATAAACACAACTATTATCGTGGTCAGTGGCGAACCATCATTTGAAGCCGCAGAGAATGCGCTTAAACATGGTGCTTATGACTATATTCGAAAACCATACTCTATCGATAATTTATTAAACTCTGTAAATAATGCAACAAAAAAACGTCAACTTGAAGCTGATAATCACAAAATGCATGCTCAGCTCAGGGAGTCTGAAAAACTACATCGTTATATAGTTAATAAATCACCTGATATTGTTTACATACTAAATGAAGAAGGTCGTTTCACTTTCATTAATAAACGTATTGAAACACTACTGGGTTATAAAGTAAGAGAAGTTATTGGAAAACACTATACTGAATTAGTGCATGATGATGATATTGAAAAAGCGCAGTTCAAATTTAATGAGCGTCGAACAGGTAACCGTGCAAGCATAAATATTGAATTAAAACTTAAATGCAAAAATAATGACCAGCCTCGCAACTTTGACAATCGCATATTACCTATTGAGATAAACTCTGTAGGTGTTTATAGCTCACACGAGACAGAAGATAATAAAAAATTCATTGGTACTTATGGAATAGCTCGCGACATTACAGATCGTATTGAAGCAGAAGAAATTATCCGTTTTCAGGCCTACCATGACATGCTTACTCGCCTGCCAAATCGAACATTATTAAATGATCGCCTAAGCCAGGCATTAACCCATGCTCGTCGTAATAAAACTAATTTATCTGTAATGTTCCTTGACCTGGACCGTTTCAAAATGATCAATGATACTTTAGGTCATATAGTAGGTGATCATCTACTACAGGCAGTAGCGATGCGATTACGCCACTGTTTACGAGAGGGTGATACTCTGGCCCGACTGGGTGGCGATGAATTCACTCTATTACTACCTGAAGTTAACAGTAAAAAAGATGCCAAACTGGTCGCAGAAAAGATAATAAAATCGTTAACAATGCCATTTAAGATTGATAGTCATGAACTTTTTGTTAGTACAAGCATTGGTATTTCACATTACCCTGAAGATGGTGAATCAATAGAATCACTCATAAAACACGCCGATATTGCCATGTACTCTGTTAAAGGAAATGGTAAAAATAATTATCAGTTTTATGATAACAATATGATTAATGCATACTCTAATCATTTATCTCTTGAAAATGATTTACGAAGAGCTCTGGATGACGAACAGTTTGAAGTTTATTATCAACCACAAATTAATATTGAAACACGTGAAATTTTCGCTATGGAAGCACTGATACGCTGGAATCATCCCGATCGTGGCATGATAAATCCTGGCGAGTTCATTGCACTTGCTGAAGAAACTCGATTAATAAAACAAATCGGCAACTGGATTTTCCAAAACACCTGCGCCGAACTGAAACGTTGGCGTGAAATGGGCCTTGATAATATCCGAATCGCCGTCAATGTATCAGCAATCCAACTGGAACAACATGATTTTGTCGAATTTGTTTTAGGGGTGTTATCTAAAAATAAGATACCCGGTGAGTTTCTCGAAATCGAGATTACTGAAAACACATTAATGCACGATACAGATGATGGCATTCTTAAATTAAGGGAATTAAGTGCTAATGGTATCAAAATTGCCATTGATGATTTTGGGACTGGTTATTCTTCATTAAATTACTTAAAACGTTTACCAATTGATACCCTTAAAATTGATCAATCATTCGTAAGAGATATGTCAAAGAGTGATGAAGACTCCTCGATTATCAAAGCGATAATAGCTATGGCTAAAGGTTTAAATTTAAATATTATTTCTGAAGGTGTAGAAACAGAAGAACAGTTAGAGCAACTAAGAACCTGGCGCTGTAAAAATATGCAAGGTTTTCTATTTAGCAGGCCTATGCCCTGCATAGAAGCAGTTGATATGCTAAAAGATCATGCACAAATAAAAATGCATCTTATTAAATAAAAAGCCGAGATCATTAGAGAGGCAGTTAATATAACTGCCTCTTTATTAGTTGTCGTTTTTAAATTCTCAGCCTCAGTCTGGTATTACCAGTTTTCACCGAGTAACTCAAAATGAGCTTGTGGGTGTAAACACGCAGGACAAAGATCTGGCGCTTCTTCAGCTTCATGAAGATAACCACAGTTACGACAACGCCATACAACTTTTCCATTTCTTTTAAATACTCTACCTTCTTCCAGATTTTTAGCGAGGTCACTATAACGCTTACCATGCTGCTTTTCTGCTATTGAAATAGCATCAAATGCAGCAGCAATCTCAGTAAAACCCTCTTCACGTGCTTTTTTTGCATATGCTGGATACAACTCATCCCATTCATGCTCTTCACCGGCAGCGGCTTGTTTTAAGTTTTCAAGAGTTGAACCTATCTTTCCAGCGGTTATGGTCTCCGTTATTTCACGTTCATCACCCTCTAGAAACTTAAAAAATCGTTTCGCATGTTCTTTTTCCTGATTGGCTGTTTCTTCGAAAATATCTGCGATCTGTACCAGGCCTTCTTTTCTTGCGGCACCTGCAAAGTAGGTATATAGATTTCTAGCCTGTGACTCTCCTGAAAAAGCTTTAAGTAAGTTTTTCTCTGTTTCTGAGCCTTTTATACTTTTCGACATATCAATACTCCAAATATTTATATTAATAGTTACTTCTGTTGATTACATCTTATTACTAATTCATTCATACTTATAATTAATTATAACTGTCGTTATGATAGATTATAACTATAATAGTATGTATTTACATAAATAAACTTAAGCTGATGATTAATATATGAATCTGTTAAACTACACCTAAACCTATGTTAATTAAGGTATTTTTAGTAATTTAAGGATAAAATCTGATTTTTCAAGACATTACGCACTTTAGTTTATAAGAAAACCTTAATATTTGAACTTTATACTATCAAACAACTCTAAGAAATTCGATTAAATAAAAACACATACTAATATGCGACTAAGTTCTGCTAAACAGCTTCCTACAAATGCACTAATCATATATATGATTAGTGCATTGCTGTTTCTATGTTCTATTGAGTTACATATACACACAGGTGATACTGCAATAAATGCAGATCATGGTTCCGCTGTATCAATTACATCCCTTGCAAACAATCTTGATTATTTGAATATAAGTAATGAAATAGAAGTCAGCCCTGATGGCATGTTAAAAATCAAACATAGCGCGCCTAATATACTCGTAATCTTTTTAGTATTAACATTGATCTGCACCCTGTTCTTGCAGATACTTACCCTGCGCTCAAGAGACCAGCACCTGGCCTCTAAACTACCCTTTTTTGGCACTCCAGCCTTAAGAGGGCCTCCGCTACAACGTCTTCATACCCTTTATTAAATAGCAGCATTTTGCTGTGCCTTTAACATGTGAAATACAATGTATTTCACTGTAAAAATATGACATAAAATTTTCTTTAGGAGTTTTAAATGAATTCTAAATTCATTAAACCAATATTTACTTTATTAATGACGCTGGCCTACTCATCTGTCATTAATGCTCAACAATGGACATTGCAAAGCAGTATTGCACAGGCAATGACTACATCACCTGAACTAAAAATTTCATCGGCAGAAATAGGTGCCCGAACCTCAGAATTAGAGTTATCTGGTATGTGGCCTGACCCAAGTGTGGAGTTAAAAGTTGATAACCAGATGGGTCGAGATGAAGGCACCGGTGACTATGGTCTTTCTGAAATAACTATCAGTCAGGATATACCTCTGTCACGTCTTAAACATCAGAAATCGGTTGCTGAGGCACAGCTTAATGCTGCTATGCATTCTCAAAGTAACGAGACGTTAGTCATTCAAAATCGAGTAGCTAAGGTTTTTTATGAGTTACAGTTTGCCACTGCTGCTTTCGAACTAACGCACCAGCGAGTTAAGTTAGCTGATAAGCTCAAAGCATCGGCTAACAATAACAAGAGTGATACGCTGGTTCGTTACTTAACACCATTAGAAAAAATGCGCCTGAGTATTATTAGCGAAAAAGCCCATCAGGAAGAAGCCGCTGCGGAAGGTAAATATAGAGAAACACTTACCGAGTTCTATAAATTATTAGGTATAGATAACAATAACAAAGTTAATGTTCCAGAATTATTACCTGTTATAGACATACCAGAACTCGATTTTTTAAGTGATCAACAGGATAGGCATCCATTACTTTCAACACAGCAGCAAATTTTACAGGCTGCAACCAATGAAATTGATGTTGCTAGAAATTCTGCCATGAGAGACCCTTCGATAAGCATAAATAAATTACGTGAAAACTTTTCAAGTGGTACAGAAAGTGTTTATGGGGTGATGTTTAATATTGAAATACCTATACATGATCGTAAAAGCTCAAAAGTCAGTAAAGCTAATTACAATGCCAGTCAACATCGCATTGAATTAGCTCGTTTGAAACGTGAATTACAAATTAATTTAAATCAGAGTTACACACACCTTAACCATGTAATTGAACAAACATCTGAATATAAGATTAAAGTTCTCAACCCTGCAAAAAAAATACTTAGCTTAAGTGAGAAAGGTTTTATCAGCGGTGAGTTAAATATTTTATCTCTGGTAGACGCTAATAACACATATTTTGAATCATATATGCAATATCTCGATTTAATGTATCAGTCCTGGATGGAAATGGCAGATATTAATTTATATGCCGGTCAGTTTAT
This sequence comes from Gammaproteobacteria bacterium, assembly GCA_026197015.1. Classification (GTDB taxonomy): domain Bacteria; phylum Pseudomonadota; class Gammaproteobacteria; order SZUA-229; family SZUA-229; genus SZUA-229. Next base: position 6,436 of record JAPHRB010000015.1, read on the forward strand.
TAAATTCGACAATACTCAAGCTAATATTAATTACACAGGAGTAAAATAATATGATTTCAGCTATTTTACGCTTTTCTCTAATACAGAGATTAATGATTGTTCTCATTACCCTGGGAATTTCAGCCGCTGGCATCTGGTCGTTTAAAAACTTACCCATTGATGCTTTTCCTGACATATCTTCACCTCAGGTGCAAATAATAATTAAAGCGCCAGGTATGTCGCCTACGGAAGTTGAACAACGAATAACATTTCCTATTGAAACAGAAATGCAGGGCATACCTGGTCAAAAGATACTACGTTCAACAACCAAATATGCACTAAGTATTATAGTTGTCGATTTTGAAGATAGTGTCGATATTTATCATGCACGAAATTTAGTAAATGAACGCTTAAACCAGGTTTGGGCCTCACTACCCGCTGACATAGAAGGCGGACTTGCACCCATTACAACACCACTTGGTGAGATATATATGTATCGCATAATTGGTGAAAATTATACTAATCAGGAATTACGCAGTTTACAGGACTGGGTCATCAGGCCTCATTTACGCCAGGTAGACGGCGTAGCAGACATCAACTCACTAGGTGGTGAAGTACGTAACTACGAAGTTGTTATTAAACCTGAAGCACTGGTAAAACACGGTATAAGCATTGATGAAATAGAAAGGGCACTTGCAAAAAACAATCGAAATGCGGGTGGCGACCGTATCAATCGAAACAATGAAGTGCTTTTAGTACGCACACTTGGTAAGTTAAATGGTGAGGAAGATATTAAAAACATTACTATCCGCACTCGCTATGGCACACCATTACATATTCGTGATGTTGCCGATGTTCGTAGCGGTAGCATGACACGTTATGGTGGCGTTACAGCTGATGGCGAAGGTGAAGTTGTTACAGGACTTGTGTTATTACGCAAAGGCGCCAACAGTTTAAAGACGGTAGAAAAAACAAAACTGGCGTTTGAATCATTAAAAGAGATTTTGCCCAAAGATATTAGTATCGAGGTATTTTATGATCGTACCGAATTAATCACTAAAGCGGTGTGGACTGTTGAAAAAGCACTGGGTGAAGCTGTCATTCTTGTTTTGATTGTATTAATTATAATGCTTGGTGATATACGTAGCGCATTAACAGTTGCAGTTATCTTACCTTTATCAGTTTTATTCACATTTATTCTAATGAAGGTATTTGGAGTTTCTGCAAACCTTATGTCTTTAGGTGGTCTTACAATCGCAATAGGTATTCTTGTGGATGCGGCTGTTGTTGTGGTTGAGAATATTCACACCCATTTCAGCAGAGGCTCAAAAGGATTAGATCGATTACATTTAATTTATCGTGCAGTACTTGAAGTTTCTGCGCCAGTAATATCAGGCATTTTAATTATTGTAGCTGTATTCCTTCCACTATTCAGCCTAACAGGGCTCGAAGGAAAAATGTTTACTCCATTGGCTGTTACTATTAGTTTCGCACTACTAGGGTCATTAATTTTATCGTTAACGGTGATTCCTGTTATCGCCAGTTTCTTTATGAAAGTTCATGAAAATTCACACGAAGAAAAAGACGGAAAATTAATCAGTGGTTTAAAGTTTATTTACTTACCTGTAATGAACTGGGCTTTAGTTTATCGAAAATCAGCTGTCAGCATAGCTATAGCGGCACTTCTTGCTACAGCTCCACTGTTTTCACAGATTGGCAAAGAGTTTATGCCAACAATGGATGAAGGTAATACCGTCATCATCATAGAAAAAGATCCAAGTATTACACTTGAAAAGTCACTTGCTATGGATTCACCTCTGCAGAAAGCGATAATGGAATTACCCGAAGTTATTGGCGTAACATCTAGAACAGGTGCTGATGAGTTACGCATGGACCCTATGGGTTTATATCAAACTGACAACTTTATAATTACCAAACCAAGAAAAGACTGGAATATTTCATTAAAACAATTTCAGGAAAATTTACGAGAAATTCTTTCCCGGTTTGAAAATATTGAATATGCATTTACCCAACCTATTGATATGCGCGTTTCAGAAATGCTTACCGGTGTACGCTCAGCTATGGCTATAAAACTTTATGGCGATGACTTAAGTATTCTTGATAAAAAAGCAGCTGAAATTGAAGAACAGGTGAAGAGCATTAATGGATCGGTAGATGTATTTAGAACTGATATTTCTGGTCAACAATATTTACAGATAGATATTGATCAGAAAGCTATTTCTAAATATGGAATCAATGTAGAAGATATAAATACACTTATTGAATCTGCTGTTGGGGGTAAAATAGTAACTAATATTCTTGAAAATAACCGTCCTATTAATGTACTCATTCGTTACGATGAAAAACATCGTAATTCGCCTGAGGTAATTAAAGACATGCTTGTTAGCATACCCAATGGTAACAAAGTACCTCTTAACAAGCTGGCTAAGGTTTCTGTTACTGATGGCCCGATTCAAATAATTCGTGAATCAGCAAAACGTCAGATAGTGATTCAGTCTAATGTAGAGAACCGTGACGTAGTGAGTTTTGTAAATGAAGTACAAAGTACTATTGAGAATAACATTGAGTTACCGCCGGGTTACTATGTAACCTTTGGTGGGCAATTTGAGAATCAGCAACGAGCAGCTAAAACCTTAACTCTAGTTATTCCTATTGCGATTATTCTAATATTCATTATGTTATTTACAACATTCAGATCAATGTTACAAGCGGGGCTTATATTGCTCAATATACCTTTTGCGATGATTGGTGGTGTCATTAGCCTGTATATTTCCGGCTTATACCTTTCAGTACCAGCTTCCGTTGGTTTCATTACACTCTTCGGTGTAGCCGTATTAAATGGTGTTGTAATGGTTAGTTACTTTAATCAACTAAGACAAAGCGGCTTAAGTTTAATCGACTCGGTTAAACAGGGTGCAGAACGTCGCCTTAGACCGGTATTAATGACTGCGTTAATTGCTAGTTTTGGTCTACTACCCTTACTTACTGCTACTGGTCCTGGCTCAGAATTGCAACAGCCTCTTGCCGTGGTAGTAATTGGCGGTTTAATCACTTCCACTTTACTGACGCTTATTTTACTTCCTACTCTTTATGCCTGGATGGAAGAGAAACTGGAAAAAAGAATTGAGGAAAAATCATGAAAAAATTAACCATGGTTGTACATACATCTTTGCAGCAGAGATTATCTGATTTTTTACGTAGACAAAAACTTGAAACCTTTATGTTTACCCATATTGAAGAACATAGCTCTCATGTAGAAAAGGATAGCTTCTTGTCTGCACGTGACAAGGTAGTCGGATATGTTCCTCAAGTTCGGCTTGATGTAATACTAGATAATGAGGCAATTAAGCGACTTCTAGAAAATATTAAAAGCTCAAACTGTCCATTTAAAGGTAAAGGAATCTACTGGGTTACAGATATTGATGATTTTGGCGAACTGTGAGTCAGCTAACTATTTTCTGAAATTTCATGTACTAATGTGAAATATTTTATGTCATCGACCGAAGCTGTGATGCAGCTTCGAGTCGAATGGCATTTCTAATTATCAAATCTCAATTTCACCCTGCAGATACATTACAGCCTTACCTGAAATCAACACCCTTTCCCCTTTTAATTCACAAAACAACTCACCACCTCTTTTAGAAATCTGTTTAGCTGTAAATTTATTTTTTAACATTTTAGTAGACCAGTAAGGGCTTAATTGTGTATAGGCTGACCCCGTTACAGCATCTTCAGGAATATCGTACTTGGGTGCAAAACATCTGGCCACATAATCATACTTATGTGAAACAGACGTAACGACAACACCACGTAGATCCAGGCGTTTTAAATAGGTATGATCCGCAACGATCTCAGCTAGTTCTTCTTCACTATCAAATACAGCGATGTAATCTTCACTTTTCAAACAAGCTACTGGTTTCTTACCCAGCCCTTTAATTAAGTCTTCTGGTATATCACAACTAACTGGAATTTGAGAAGGAAAGTTAAGGGTTATCAATCCATCTTTTTGACTTACTGATAACTTACCTGAGAGTGAATCGAAATTTACAACTTTTTCTTTATACCCTAATACATCAAACAACACATAAGCTGCTGCTAGAGTCGCATGCCCACAAAGTTTTACCTCCTTACATGGGGTGAACCAGCGAATCTTAAAACCACTATCCTGTTTTACAAAAAAGACTGTCTCAGACAGATTATTTTCTTCCGCTATTGACTGCATAACATCATCAGTTAACCAGGTTTCTAGAGGAATCACCGCAGCCGGATTGCCTTCAAAAGGTTTATTTGCAAATGCGTCAACTTGATATATGGGTAATTTCATAAAAACACTTCTTCTACAGGGAAGCTTAGTAAAGCTTACGTTGATTAATTTTATTAGATAACTCTTTGTTTATTATATCTATTTAACTAATACCCACAACCAGCTTGAGAATAGTTAATACTGTTTAAATATAAGTGATTACTTATTCTATAGGTGATATCCTACCGCCCCTGCGCTGCATACCCTCCCACGGAGCTGCGTTGACTTATTTTAATATATCTTTTAGAGGTTACTCTCATGGCGATTCAACGCACATTTTCAATTATTAAACCTGATGCCGTTGCAAAAAATGTAATTGGTGAAATTTATAACCGTTTTGAAAAAGGCGGTTTACGTATAGTTGCTTCAAAAATGCTTCAACTATCGAAACAACAAGCGGAAGGTTTCTACGCTGTTCATAAGGAACGCCCATTTTTTAATGACCTTGTTAGCTTTATGATCTCTGGCCCAGTTATGTTACAGGTATTAGAGGGTGAAAACGCAATAGCACGCAACCGTGAATTAATGGGTGCAACAAACCCTGCGGATGCAGAAGCGGGCACTATTCGAGCTGACTTTGCTGAAACAGTAGACGAAAACGCCGTACACGGTTCAGATGCTCCTGAAACAGCAGCCGAAGAAATTAAATATTTCTTTAGTGACGATGAACTTTGCGAAAGAATTCGTTAATTTCAAATAATTCGACAATCACCGGTTGATATTTTATCTGCTTCAGCACCGAATTTGATTAGAGCAGATAAAATATCAACAATTCACAAACTAAATAACTTAACCCATTAGTTTGCTAATGGGTATTTTTAAAAATATGTTAGTTCCGCCTTTCTTAGAAGTGCCTACCAAATATGTGAACGTCTTCCCGAAAAGTCAAAATATCATATATTAATAAAATTTCTAAAAAGCATATTATCCACACTTGATAAACATTAATCTAATAAAAAAACAAAGCCCACCTAAACAGTTAATTTAAAACGCCGTCCTTAATTAAGGATTCTGTAAAATGAAACCCTAACACACGATAAGCTTCTAATTGTTTTTCATTAAAAAATTGATCAGCTGTTGTTTCATCAGGAAATGTCGGGTGAGATTGCTTATAACTTAATAACTCCGCAGGTATATCAGAAGTGAGAGTAGTTTTAATATAAATTAATCGACCTGCCGGCTCACTTCCAGGATAAATAATATCTGCAACGATATATCCCTTAGTGGCAAAATCAATATTTTTTTCTACATCTTCTGAGTACGTCAGTAAATCTAAATCTGCAGCAGACACCTTAATCTCTACACCAAAATCTACACGACATTTTTCTATAATATTCGCCAAACTAGAAAAAGAAAACTCATTATCCTGCTCAGCATCACTGCAAATAATCAATTTACAATGTCGGCGAATTAATTCGTACATAGCCAAATTTTCAAAGTGGCCTCCATCTGAAAGTTGTATGAATTTTGAAGTTTCGTTAATTTTATTACGTCCAGTTACCCCCCAGAATCCGGGGCTCAAAAAACTGGGCATTATTTTCTGATTCGGCTGAACTTCTGGATTTGGGTTAACCACCCAATAACCAAGACGTAAATTAAAAATAGTCATTATGGCTGAGATTAATGGTTTTATGGTTAAACCTGAACCCGCAACCCCTGAATCAGAGTTAGCTGCAGCACCTGAAATTGCCACAGCTGTTGGCAGGGTAATACTATTATTCGCAAACTGCTCGCTTCTTCTCCAGCCAGTTGCATTCGAGCCAGAAAACAAAGGGCTAAGTATAAAGTTATCACCACCACGACCTCTAAATTTTGGGATTTTTGAACCCACTAAAATTAAATTACTATTAATAATATGATAGGGCATTGTACTATTATCTGGAGAAAGACAATCATTTAGAGATACTGTATTAGCTTTGCTAGCCAAAACTGTTTTCTTAGAGGATAAAATATCAGAAACATCTGGATTGAATATTTCCATTAGCCTGTCTCTATAATATCTGTGTATAGAGATTCTATTAATTGGCAACACTTTAGCCAGAACTAATATCAGCATGCCTATCAATAATTGATAATAAAATAACTCCATGCTGTTTGTCATTTCAACTTGTTGTAAAATTATCTGTGATATTCGGTCAGATAAAACTAACAAACCTAACAACATAATAAATATACCCACATTCACTATTATTGAAGCAGGTATGTAATTAAACAGTTTAGATTTGTCTTTTGTTTGACTAAACCAGACCAAAGCAGCACCAAAAACAGCAGATACACCACCAACACCCTGTATTTCTTTAGTTATATAATCGTTCAGCCAGAACACAGCTGATAGAATAAATATAATGAATATTATTTGCATGATCGTACTGATATATATTTCCCATGAGCGTCGCCACCTATAAGCAGTCGTAGCACAACTACCGTTAGTAAGTAATGGCGAAACAAGCGTGCTAAATAATAAGCTTAAAACATAAAAAGCCATAGCCGTCAGACTGATCTGTATCGGAGTAAGAGTACTAAATCTATCTGGCAACTGCTCTATAATTAAATGTAACAAACTAAATAGTAAACTGGCTAATACAATTAATGCAACAAAACCCATAAGCATGCCACGTAATATGACACCTAAAAGTGACAAGCCAGTTAAACCATTCCCGGGATTTAAATAACAACCATTCTGGCGTAAATAACGCATTAACATTGCCTGATCTTTATCCATTTCTATATCGTCATTTGAGTGTCGGCCACCAACACCGTATGGAAAATCTTTGCTCGTCGTTCCAAACTCTCTCTTAGTATCAGTGCCTTCTCTCCATTTCCCTGACCATAACCAGGATAAAGCACCGCCAAGGTAACCACCACCTGATACAGTTGATAAAAAATCAAACTGTTCTAGTTTATTATATTTTGCTAATGACTGGATTACACCCAATGAAAAACTCGCGGCTCTAATGCCACCGCCAGATAGAGCGATGCCCTTCAGATTATCTTCATCAACTGGACGGTTCTTTTTAAGATGATCAATTTCTGCCTGACAAACTTTATAAGAGCCTGCATTAACTCTATCTTCGGGATCATACTTAACATAACCACTTGAATGTATTTTATTAGTCATTTTTATCTCATTTTCAATTTTCAGATAAATTTATTAAAAATCTATTTATTATCTTCGTTAACTATATAAACAATCTATTAACTACTTGATGAAAGGATTTGTTCGTTCAGCTTATCTTCACTTTTTTCTTAATTAAAACCTGTATTTTAATAAGACTAACTAACTGACAAATATAAAGCTTTATGACCAACATTTAATAACACAAACTAATATAAAATTATTATTCATAAATATTTTAGACAGCACATTATCTGTAAAATTTTTTATAAACACATACTTCAATTAAATAAGTAAATGTATGTGATCATATTATTAGAAGTTAAAACAATAACTAGAAACAAAGTTTTAATTCAAAATTTAATATTAGCCGCGCATACCACTAAACATACATCCTTATATCCCCAGATGCTGCATGCGGGAATTGAACTATATATACTATTTAACAAACTGTTAATAATCAAGACCAGTTCACGTTATTTTTTTTATAACGCGCATAAAAAAAACGTAACTTACGTTACGCCTTTTAAACCACTAAATTAGAAGATTAACTAATGATTATTTAGCAGCAATATCACTCTACTGTTTAAATTGAATCACCATTCCATCTAAAGCAGATTTTTAGATGTTTGACCATAAGCACAGCCATTAATGTCTTTCTGGTTGGCCTCTACATTTAATTGACATACAGGACAATGCGTTACGATCATATCTGGCAATTATCAACGGTCGCTTTAACCAGTATCTGCGATTTTTATGCTCTGATAAAGCTAGTGCACCACCACAACAGGAGGTTCTTTTCTCGTTTGTAGTCCAGGTTTATTCACCGGTCAGTTTTTCAAGTTCAGACATAATAAGGATAGTGATGCCAGGATTCATCCTGACGCGACGTTGATTAATTTCCAGTCCACATGTTAGGAAGCATAGTTTAGGAAAGCACTTATAACGTCAACCCAAATAAACATGCTTTTCCACAAGTATGACTTGCTTGTCAGCTTCAGCAGCTTCCAATGTGATAATAAAAAAGATTTATGTCTATTAATTTATTTGATATCGATAAAACAACATTAGATTTCACTAATGCACCTATTTTTGCTAATGCGAATGATTTTCATTAATAATGATTATTATTGCCATTTAATTGATTAATCTATTCTACGTGAAAATTGATACTTTCAGCCCTTAATAAAGTAATCTTATTATTCTTTAAACACTTATATAATCAACTAAAATTAACTAACAGGAATAACCATGTTACAAACAAACGCTAATGCACCTACTTTTACCAGCACCAATCAAAAAAACGAAACTATCAATTTATCTGATTTTAATGGCAATAAAAACGTTGTGCTTTATTTCTACCCAAAAGATGATACGCCTGGTTGCACAATTGAAGCAAATCAGTTCACCGACCTGCTTGATGAATTCACTAAATTAAACACAGTTATTTTGGGTGTAAGTAAAGACGGCACCGAAAGCCATCAAGCTTTTATCGACAAGTTTAATTTAAAAATCGATTTACTGGCGGATACAGATGGAAGCCTGTGTGATAGCTATGGCGTATGGCAGGAAAAAGAAAAAAATGGTGTGAAAAAAATGGGTATTGTTCGCTCAACCTTTATTATTGATCAGTCTGGTAAACTGGTTGATGTTGAATATGGCGTTGCAGCTGAAGGCCATGCACAGCTAGTTTTAGATAAAATTAGAAAATTATAATTTTTCAATTAGTATTATTCAAGGGCAGAGACAAAGATAAAACATTGCCTCCACAAACTCGCCACAAAAAAAATAAACAATAATATATTAATGACCTCCAATAGCAAAAAAATACTACTTTCACTTATCCTGGGCAGCATTAGCTTTATATTGATGCAGCTATTTTATACGTTGGAGCAAAGCCTGTTAGTCGCAATCTTAGTCACAATGATCACATTATGGACAAATGAAGGATTACCATTAGCCGTGGTTTCTCTCACTCCTATTGTTCTATTTCCTGCGGCTGGTATTTTAAGCACCTCCCAAACCGCACATAATTATGCCAACCCCATTATCTTTTTATTCATGGGTGGTTTTTTAATTGCAATTGCCGTAGAAAAAACTAACCTGCATAAATGGATAGCAAACCAGATGCTGAATATTTTTCCATGTCATGCAAGAGGTATCATATTTGCCTTGATTATTACTTCGGGTTTACTCAGTTCAATTTTATCAAATACGACCACAACACTTTTATTATTACCGATTGCATTATTTTTAACCGATAGTACAAAACTAAAAGTGCGCCTTGCATTAGGTATAGCTTACGGCGCAAGTATTGGTGGCATACTCACACCCATAGGCACTCCTCCTAACCTGATTTTATTTGGAGTGATGAAGGAGATGGGCTTAGAAAAAATAGCTTTTGCACAATGGATGTGGATGATGTTTCCGTTAGTTATTTTTATGTTTACTTTTGTCGGATTTATTTTAAGTGCCGGCCTGAAAGATACAAAAATAACATCTCAGCTTAATATTCCAGCGTTAGATACTAATCAAAAAAAAGTCATCACACTTATTATTTTTTTAATAATCATGCTTTTTTTAAACTCACCCATAGAACCTTATTACAAGGGACTGGGTTTGAATGACGCGGGTATTTTACTATCGGCAGGCTTAATATTATTTGCGCCTCCATTTAATATCTTAAACTGGGAACAGGATAAAAATAATATTCCTTACCGTATTATGTTTCTTTTTGGTGCCGGATTTACAATTGCTATGGCGTTCACTGAAACCGGCATGGCAAAAGAAATGGCCTCACATCTATTAGAACTAACAAGCCTGCCGGTGATTTTATTCATGTTAATTGTTGCAGCTATGGTCACGTTTACAACAGAGGTCACGAGTAATACTGCACTAATTTCTATTATGCTGCCGATACTATACGAAGTCAGCAATCAGGCCGGTCTTGATGTGCGTTTATTTATGGTTATCGCGACAGTATGTGCATCCTATGCATTTATGTTGCCGATTGCCACACCACCGAATGCCATTGCAATGAGTAGTGGCGTGGTTAATATAAAAACAATGGCTCGTTATGGCATTATCTTTAATTTAATCGCTATATTTTTGACTGTATTTGTAGCATATTTTTTCTGGAATCACATTCTTTAGTACGTTAAAAATACGATTCAGGCCAAATTTACAGCCAAATGATTAACTTACCGGGATGTTTATCATTACCCGGCCTCGTTATATTTAGTTCATTGCCAGGACTATTAATTACGAATGAATTAATTATTCAACTGATAATAAAAAATAGCAGCACCAATAATGACACTGGCACATACTAATACAATGCCCGCAAACCAGATTTTAAACCGATTCAACGAAGCAGACACTCTCTCAGCTTCATTAATTTTCTTCTCTGAAGAAGCCGGCATTTGCTTAATATCAAAAGACATCAGTGTTACCTACCACTTACCCGATTTAACCGCTAAACCTTGTGGCTCTTTGGGATTAAACCAGTCTAACTTTTCTTTTAATGAAACAACCTCGCCAACAATAATTAAGGTAGGTGGCTCAAAAGTATGCGTTTCTAATGTTTCCTCTAATGTATCCAATGTGGCTATAACCGTTTTTTGATCGGGTGTTGTGCCCTTTTGTACTAATGCAACCGGTGTGGTTGGTGGTAAACCATGACCCATCATTTCTTTACATAGCGTCGGTGCTCCATGTAAACCCATATAAAAAACAACGGTTTGATTAGGCTGTGCCAGTGCTGGCCAGTTCAAATCAACCGTACCGTCTTTTAAATGACCGGTTACAAAAACACAGGCCTGTGAATAATCACGATGCGTTAAAGGTATACCTGCATATGCTGCGCAACCTGCTGCAGCGGTAATTCCCGGTACCACCTGAAATGGTATACCTTCCTGTGCGAGCAACTCTATTTCTTCACCACCTCGACCAAAGATAAAGGGGTCTCCGCCTTTGAGTCGCAAAACACGTTTACCTTCTTTAGCTAAACGCACTAACAGCTCATTAATATTTTCCTGCTGCATTGTATGTTTATCACGTGCTTTTCCAACGTAAATTAACTCCGCATCACGTCGAACCAGCTCTCGAATAGCAGGCGAAACTAGCCTGTCATAAACCATAACATCACATGACTGCATTAGACGCAGCGCACGGAAAGTTAATAAATCCGGATCACCAGGGCCGGCACCAACCAGATAAACTTCACCCTGATATTTAGGGTTAGGATCTGCAGCATCTATGGCTTTTTGTAACTCTTCAGCCGCTTCATCTTCATGACCGCTATATACCCGGTCAGCAACAGTGCTCTCTAATATCGATTCCCAGAAGGCACGACGCTGATCAACATTTGTAAATTTAGCTTTAACCTTTTCTCTAAAGTCTGACACTAGCGCACCTAGTCGACCATATGCTGCTGGAATACAGCCTTCTAGTTTTGTACGAATCATGCGCGCTAAAACAGGAGAAGCACCACCCGTAGATATAGCAATTTGCACCGGCGAGCGATCAACAATAGAAGGCGTAATGAATGAGCAAAGCGACGGATCATCAACCACATTTACCGGAATACCACGTTCCTGAGCCAACTCTGAGGCCCGCTTATTTACCTCACGATTATCCGTTGCAGCAATAACCAGCACCGGTTTTTCAATATCCGCATCTTCAAAATCACGAGCAATATGGATTAATTTACCTTCCTCATGCCAGCCCGCAAGCTCATGAGATAACTCGGGAGAGACAACCGTCACAACAGACTGGGCTTTTAGCAATAAAGACACTTTACGTGCTGCGACTTCGCCACCGCCAATAACAAGACAGGGTTTTTGTTTGATATCAAAGAATATGGGTAGAAAATCCACGTGGATCCCTTAAATTTGGAGTTAGCTGAGTATAGTAGTGATTCATGATGTTTGGGTCTATATCCCATTAGCTAGGGCTTTTATGTATACACAAAAGCCTGAAATACAGAAAAACTGCACTTTACTTATCTAATAAAGCCTCAAGTTTGCCTTTTTTATCCAAAGCAGCCAGATCATCAAAGCCGCCAACATGCACGTCTCCGATAAATATCTGCGGCACGGTATCGCGCTTACTTTCTTTCTTCATAACCGACCAGAGTTTTTTATTTACGCCTACGTCAATAATTTGCATTTTTTTAACACCGTGTTTTTTTAATAAAATCTCGGCACGACGACAATAGGGACACGATCGTGTTCGGTATATGCGAACCTTGTTCATTATTCTGTCAAAGATCTATAGAAATTACTGGAAATCGAAGTTTATCAGGTAACCACAAAACTTGCAGCTAATGTACCTATGACTAACGACCAGCCATCAACCAGTACAAATAACATCAGCTTAAAAGGTAATGAAATAATCAACGGCGACAACATCATCATACCCATTGCCATTAACACACTGGCCACAACCAGATCGATAATGAGAAAAGGAATGAACAACATAAAACCTATTTGAAATGCCGTTTTTAACTCAGACGTTAAAAATGCGGGCATCAATACAGAAAATGGTACTGATTCAGGGCCGTCATAACCATCAGCGCCAGACAGGTTAGCGAACAACTCAAGGTCTGTTTCCCTGGTTTGTTCAATCATAAATTTATGAAACGGTCGTTTAATACGGGCTATCGCCTCTTCAGCACCGATCTGTTCGGCAATATAAGGCTGGTAGGCATTTTCATAAGCCTGAGTAAAAACTGGCGACATAATAAAAAAGCTTAAAAATAACGATAAACCGATAAGTATTTGATTTGACGGTGTCTGAGCCGTACCCAATGCCTGGCGAAGTATAGATAACACGATAATAATGCGCGTAAACGATGTCATGGTCAATAAAAGTGCTGGCAATACAGACAGCACAGTCATAAACATTAATACCTGCAAAGAAATAGAGTATTCTTTGCCGCCTGATGCCGTGTCTTCAATAATTAAAGCGGGTAATGTAGGCTCGGCAATTACCCCGGCAGACACTAGAAAAAGAAACACGAACAACACTAAGTTAAACATACTTTTACTCGATAACTTAATCATCGATGCATGAGATAAAGATAACATCATTGCCTGTTTTCCATGACTTCTTCTAGCTTCGTCTCAAAAGAATCTTCTGCAACAGAACTTACAGCGTTATCGCCCAGGACATATAATGTCTGAATATGTCCTGGCGTAACCCCTACTAGTAAACGTTTATTTTCAATCTCTATTAATATGGCTTTTTCCCTGGTTCCTAACGACAGGCCTCCAAGCACTTTCATATCAACCTGATTATTATTTGGTAATCGCCCGTATTTTTTTAAAATCCAGGCCAACCCTAAAATAAGCGCAATAACGACTACTAATCCCATCGCCATATTCAGCACACCCATCATTGAAAAAGCTTCAGCTGTCTCTGGTTTAACAATGGTTTCTGATTTAGAAAAGGCCACCATGGGATAACCACTTATAAGTAATACTGAATAAGAAATAATCTTTTTAGTAAGCAGGCTAAAAATGTTATTAGATCTTATTTTTAAGAACATACTTTTTATATTACTTATTATCGAGTTATAGAAATTTTTATTTAGCTGCAACACAAATTACTCACTAATTATTTCAGTTTTTTAACGCGCTCGGCAGGGCTAATAATATCCGTTAAACGAATACCGAATTTTTCATTTACAACCACAACCTCTCCCCGCGCGATTAAGGTGCCATTTACCAGAACATCCATAGGTTCACCCGCAAGACGCTCCAGTTCAACAACGGAACCCTGATTTAATTGCAGTAAATTTCTTATACTTATTTTAGTACGTCCAATTTCCATCGATAAATTAACCGGTATATCAAGCACCACGTCCAGATTGACATCTGAGCCCGGTATACTTGAATCGTTTAACTCATCAAAACTGGCTGCACTAGCAGCAGCACCTGCATCTGCTGCTTCTGATTCGGCCTGCTCATTTAGCGCATCAGCCCATGGATCTTCTTCAGTATTTTCTTCATCACTCATGGCTTTATTCTCAATTTTCTTCGCTTTCTGAAATAAAATTTAAATTCGGGCGAGACACACGTTCGTTAACTTTGACGGCCGCATTGCCTCTGGACACACCCAGGGAACACCTGAACATCGGAATTTCTTCTGCTTCTAAGACTACCTGCTCAGGCATATCAAAGGGAATAACATCACCAACTTTTAAGTCGTTAATCTCAGATAAGTTAATTTCTATTTCTGTCATTAGACTTCTAACTTCAACCTTCGATTCAAATATTTCATCGCGTAATGATAATCGCCATCGGTCATCAATTTCCGACATATCTGATTGAACACCCGCGTCTAACAGATCACGAATTGGTTCAACCATCGAGTAAGGAAAAGTGACATGCAAGTCCCCCCCACCGCCTTCAAGATCAACACGAAAAGTACTCACTACAACCACTTCAGTCGGGCTAACAATATTAGCTAAATGAGGATTAACCTCAGACGATTGATACTCAAACTTCAAAGGTTTGATTGGCTTCCAGGCATCCTCCAGATCTTTAAAAATCTGTTCCAGTAATATACTAATGACGCGCTGTTCGGTAGGGGTGAATTCTCGACCTTCAATTTTGTTATAAAAACGCCCCTCGCCGCCGAAATAATTATCTACAACAATAAATACCAGCTTGGGATCAATAACAAATAAAGCCGTACCTTTTAGCGGATCTACTTTAATCATATTTAAACTGGTGGGAACGTAAAGACTATGTACATACTCGGCAAATTTCATCATCTGCACACCACCCACAGATATTTCAGCCTGGCGACGTAACATATTAAACATGCTTACCCGAAAATTACGTGCAAAACGCTCATTAAGCATTTCCAGGGTGGGCAATCGCCCACGTACTATTCGCTCCTGAGAATTAAAATCAAAAGACCTGGCAGATCCATCATGAAGGTCATCGTCTTCTGTTTCGACATCACCATCATCTACCCCGTGTAACAGGGCATCAATCTCGTCTTGACTTAAAACATCTGCAGTTGCCATAATTTTTCTTCAATTAAAATATCAAAAATTTAAATCTATTTTCTGTGTAATGATTCAGGTTGCCCCAGAAATGCGCCAGATCAAGGCGGGAAATGTAAGCTTACAAGTGTAAGTGTCCATTTCCCAACGAAGAGCTGGTGCATTTATGGGGTAAGCTGGGTCATTACCCTATTGCATTACGAAACTGGTGAAGTATAGTGCTTCTATTGAACTTGCTGCACCAACATTTTTCAGTACATCCTGCATCACCTGTATCGCTTCCTGACTTAAAGCTCGCTTACCTTCACGGGTATTAATCTCGTGATACTGTTTACCACCTAATAATAATAACAACTCATTACGCACCGCAGGCATATGTGCTTTTAATGCTGATTCAACTGATGAATCATAAGTCATAATCTGTATATCAACCTGCAAAAAAGAAACCTGTTCCTGATTTTCAAAATTTACAACAAATGCCGGGTGTAATGGAACATAAATAGGGGTGCCTTTTGATTTCTGGCCGTTGGCGCCTTCAACAGACTCAGCATCTTCCAGTACTTCCATATCTGCTGCACTATCAGACTCTTCTTCTCCACCCATAAACATGAAAACGCCCACGCCAATACCAATGAGCAATACTAAGCCGTTTACGAGCAATATAACTTTCATCATACCGCCTTTCTTTTCTTCTCCAGCTTCCTGATTTTCTTCTTCGTCAGCCATTAAGCTTCCCCTATAGGTTATTGTCATAAATGCAAAGAACGTGCCGCTATTAATCAAAATCTTACCGAATCGATCTAGCTGCCAATCTCATCGAGAAATAAATACACGTTACCTCTTGTTAAGCATAGTATTAATTCATTTAATTTCAATAAGATAGATGATAAACGTAGTATAAAGTAACTATATATAAAATTGAGTATAAAAATGCAATTTTTGATCTAAAGCGCTAAACTAATGACCAAATAAATAAGTTTATATAGCTTCAGTTCGTCATACAATTGGCCGATATATAGTGGAATAGTCAGAAATTTGCCAAAAAACTGTCACCCGAAAATTTATGATAAACATACCCCCAATAAAACAGAGTTCAGCCGTAAAACCAGAGCTCATTCCTGATATTACTAAATCATGGAAGGTAGGACAGGTACTTAATGCAACCACGCAACAGGGGGGTGAAGCCTTATCAAAGGTTTTAATACGTGTTGGCCAACACACCATAGAAGCTAAAACACCTGTTACACTTCAAAACGGTCAGGAAATAAAGCTACAGGTGAAATCTTTAACTGATAATCAATCTACTAACTCAGTACTTAAACTGCCCCTGCTTAGTATCATTGAGACCTCACCCGTTGTAAGTGATTCAAACAAGCTGGCAGCGCTTAAATTACGACAGTTTATAGCCATACAACAATCTTTTAGTCAGTTACAACAACTTGCAAATGAGCTAACCAGTAACAAAACCAATACCGATAAACTACCCGAAACGCTAAAAAACTTAATAGGTAACCTGCAAAACACGCTTCAACTCAGCAGCAAAGGTATAAGCCCCGCCCAGTTAAAACAACAGATATTAAACAGTGGTGTATTTTTAGAGTCGAAATTGCTACAGCCGCAAACATCTGCAACTGAAAAGAGTTTTATAAATGATTTTAAATTCCAGCTTCTGGCAATTAAGGCTGAATTATCCGGGATATCACCCGCTAATGAACCGGCAACAAAACAACCATTAACACCACAACAATTAAATCAACTACAAACCCTTATTAAGGAATACGCGAGCCGACCCGGACACGCACAACTAGTCGAATTAACCGATAAACTATTAACACTTCTGCCAAAAACTTCGATTACACAAATTATCAGCTTACTTGGAGGAAAAACAACTGAGCTTGTTACATTGAATGAAGTTCAGTCATTGGCCAAACTCATAATAAAAACTTCACAACAGCATGGCCTTCAACTAAGTCAGCAAGTACAAGAGTTATTGCAATACCGTTTAATGTTGCTCGATTTAAATCTGCAAGTTGAACAGGCCATTAGTAAAATAACAAGTATGCAGTTGCAGCCTATGAGTCGTGAAGGCGACAATATGGTATTATTATTATTCAACCTGGTATTTAAAGACAATAATGAACGTTTTGACATTGACTTTAGAATTCAACAGGAAAATGAAAGCGCTGAAAACAATGCAGATAACTGGTCTGTCACTCTGACTTTCAACTTTAGAACACTTGGAAAGGTGCAGTCTATAATTCATTTAAATGGTAATCAGGTTTCCAGTGTATTCCATACCGAACTCAAAGCAACCGCTGATAAAATAAAACAACTTCTACCTCTGCTTGAAGCTGCACTTAAAAAAACAGGTTTGAATCTTGTTAATTTAAGCGTTGACAACACGTTGCTTAATAACAGGCCTTTTGTTAGTGATCAGGTCAACCTGCTGGATGAAAAAGCATGAAGCAATCTACACCTATTGCTGTTGCATTAGAGTTTGACGGTGAAAATACACCTGTTGTAAATGCACGTGGTATCGGGCCAATTGCAGACAAGATAATAGAAATAGCTAAACAACACGGCGTTCCCTTGCAGCAAGATAATGAACTGGTTGAAATTCTATCTGATTTAAGCCTGGGGGATGAAATACCTGAGGACCTATATCGCGTTATTGCTGAAATCATTGCATTTGCTTATATCTTAAGTGGCAAGTTCCCAAAAAACTGGAGCCAGTAAAACACTCCATGTTTCACATAATAGTGCAATCACAAGCAACATGAAAAAACCAACACCAGGAAACGAATCAGGTTTACTACCACGGCTTCATGAATGGGCTAGTGAGGAGATATTTTTTTCTGGAGACGAATACTTTAACGACCTGATTAATGCTTTAAATCATGCAAAAAAATCGATTGAAATTGAATGTTATATATTTTATCAGGATGCTTTAGGTAAAAAAATCATAACAGCATTAATAGAAGCTGCTAAAAAAGACGTACAAATACATTTAATTATAGATGGCCATGGATCCCTTAACTGGAATAAACAACAGTTATTAAAATTAAAAAATAGCGGCATTAAAGTAAAAATATTTCACCCCTTGCCCTGGCGATTATCTTTATATAATAAATCAACAAGACCAAAGAACTTTATAAATAAATTTATCTACCTGGCATCACGTATAAACAAACGTGATCACAGAAAACTTTATATTGTCGACAAAACTTACGCCTGGAGCGGCAGCTTGAATATAGCTGACTCACATCTTAAACAATTTAATATAAATAGTGAATGGTTTGATTGCGGCGTGAAAGTAACAGGTGAATCTGTGCTTGAATTGTCAGACAATTTCTATGGAATATTTAAACGAAGAATTAACTACCCTAATGAAAACACGCATTTGCCATTTAGAACCAATGACAACATCATCCGCCGACAGCATAAAAACAATGAATTTGTTAAGCTTATTCAGACTTGCAAAAAAAGAGTCTGGATAATCAGCGCTTACTTCGCACCATCCAGAAAAATTGTCAATGCTTTAAAACAGGCTCGTTTAAATAATGTTGATGTAAAACTGATTATCTCCCGTAATTCAGACATTATTTTTTTCCCGCTAATAAGCACCACATATTTTTCCGAACTACTTGAAGCAGGCATTGAAATTTACGTACATAATAAATATATAATTCATGCGAAAACAGTTCTAATAGATGATATAGCTTTTGTAGGCAGCTCAAACCTTAACCATCGAAGCTTTTTACATGACCTTGAACTGGATATAATTTTGAGCCACAAAACAAGCCTGCAAAAACTAGTCAATGAATCAATACTACTTATGAACGACTCTGATAAAGTTAATCTGTCAAAACTAACTAAACTGGCCTGGTATTACCGCATTATGGGAAAAATTATCTGGCGAATTCGCTACTGGCTTTAAAGGCTGCTTCTTAAACTCATGCTAAAAATACTAACATACAATATACACAAAGGTTTCAGCACTGGAAATCGTCGCTTTATACTGCATAAAATAAAATCTGCATTACAGTCTACTAACGCAGATATAATATTTTTGCAGGAAATCCAGGGCAAACACACTGAAAAAGCCAAACATATTCATAACTGGCCTGATGATTCTCAATTTGAGTTTCTTGCCGATGAAATCTGGCCCCACCATGCCTACGGTAAAAACGCCATATACAGTCATGGTCATCATGGAAATGCTATTTTAAGCAAAATGCCTTTTTCTAAATATGAAAATATAGATGTTTCTTATATGAAATCTGCGAGTCGCAGTTTATTACACGGGGAAATCTACTACTCGGAATCACAGAAACCATTACATGTCATCTGCGTTCACCTGGGATTACTGCCATTTGAACGACAGCGTCAGTTAATTAAACTGGCAAAACGCATAGAAGAATTCATTCCTCATAACGAGCCACTTATCATTGCCGGGGATTTCAATGACTGGATGGGTAAAGCTGAAAAACATTTATGCCGTGAATTGGGTTTAAGCGACGCCTTTAAATCAACACAGGGAAAGCTGGCTCGAACTTTTCCTTCGTGGATGCCGTTATTACCTATGGACAGAATTTATACCCGCGGTTTAGAAGTAAAGCAATGCCAGCGATTACATAATAATCATCTGGATTATTCACTTGAACATCCCCCTGAGCAGAGTTGGGCTGGATTATCTGATCATATACCACTGCTGGCTGAATTTGATTTTAAATAAACGCTTACAATAACAATAACTTTTCAAACTCACCCGCTGGAACTGGCTTTGAAATTAAGTACCCCTGTATTACTTCACAATTATGATCTCTTAGAAACTCATACTGTTCTTCCGTTTCCACGCCTTCGGCAATCACTTTTAAATTCATACTATGGGCCATTGCGATAACCGCTCTGGCAATTGCTCCATCTTCGCTATTACCCGTAATATCCTTTACAAAGGAGCGATCTATCTTTAATACATCTAATGGAAACTGATGTAAATAACTTAAGGAAGAGTATCCGGTTCCAAAATCATCCATCGATAACTTCACTCCCAGCTCTTTTAAATGATGCATTTTGTTTATGCTACTTTCAGCATCTTGCATTGCAATTGTTTCTGTTATTTCCAGATCAACATTTTCTGCTGCCATTTCATACTCTTCAATCAGCTGCTTAATCTGATTTACAAGATCAGCCTGCATAAACTGCCTGGCTGATAAATTAATACCCACACTTAAATTGTATCCCTGTTGATTCCATATTTTAGTTCGTTTTATAGCCTGCTCTAGAACATAGTGTCCCAAGGGCTGAATTAAACCCGTTTCTTCGGCCAAGGGGATAAATCTTATTGGAGGTACCAGACCATAATCTTTATGACGCCAACGCACTAATGCTTCTGAAGCAACAATTTTTCGTGTTTTAGCATCTACCTGTGGTTGATAAAAAAGCTCAATTTCATTGTTTTCTATAGCGCTGCGCAAATCTGTTTCCATTCGTAAACGGTCATCTACTCTGCGATTCATATCACTAGTATAAAAATGCTCCTGGTCACCACCGAGGCTTTTCGCTTTTCGCATGGCCGCATTTGCACACTGTATTAGTTCACCTGCATCAGTTTCATCTTCCGGGTATAAAGATATTCCTAAACTCAGTGAAACAATTACCTTCTGGCTACCCAGATCAAAAACATTCTCTTTTAATGCCTGATTTAATTTACTCAACGTTTGACTAATTTCTTCTATAGAGGTGACGCTTTCCAGCAGAATTGCAAATTCGTTACCACCAAATCGAGCAACCGTATCACCTTCTTTTACAAAACCACTTAAAAACCCGGCAAAAGCGACCAGTAATTCGTTACCAATATCACGACCCAGACTTGCATTTATTAACTGAAACCGGTCTATGTCCATTAACACAACTGCCACCTGCTGCGCAGAGTGTTCGGCAACTTTAATAGCGTGTGTCAGACGTTCTTTAAATAAAGTTTGATTTGGTAAGTCAGTCAATAAGTCGTGATATGCCTGATGTAAAATCATATCCTCTGCGCGTTTTAATGCTGTAATATCCTGTATGGTACCTAAAATATGACGGGGCTTTTTATCATCCCCCATAATCACATCACATTGCTGATAAACATATCGCTCTTTATTATCAGAGCCCTGTAATCGATGTTCTAGAACAAACCTTGCTCCTCGGTTTCTGGCATCTTCAAATGCATGAACAACTCGATCACGATCATCTTCTGGCACATAACTAATAAAATCTTTTAAAGACAATTCCTGAGAATGATCAATGCCCAGCATTTCTAATACACCCACTGGAAACGAAAGCTGTTCAGTTTTTAAGTCCCAGTCCCAATAACCTAACATGGCAACTTTCAATGCATGAGTTACACGATGTCGATTTTTGCGTAGTTCAAAATCCATATCACGTGATTTCAGAGCATATCGAACTCGTTGAGTAAATAAACTCCAGTTAATAGGTTTAGAAATAAAATCTGTCGCACCTGCATCAAATGATTTGTCAACTGAAGTTACATCATCTAAACCCGTAAGCATAATAACAGGAACAGTTCGATCTGGATCAATAACTCGCATTTCCTGACAAGCTTCAAATCCATTCATGACAGGCATCAATACATCGAGCAGTACCATATCAGGTCTATACTGCTTAAATAACTCAATACCTTCTGCACCATTTGGAGCTTCGATTGTATTAAAACCCTGTTTCTGCAAGGCTTTCATTAACATCGTACGAATAACTATATCGTCATCGACAACTAGAATTAACGGTGTTTTACGTTCTGCAATTAATAAATTACTTAAATCTGACACAAACATACTTCCATTTGCTGATATTTAATCGAGATAAACTTTAAGGACTTCTTATCTGACCAACTAATTCAATAATACATCATTGAAGAATACAATTTTGAGCACATTTCTCACATACCACGCGCCAGGTCTTTCTTAATGTCTTCAATATCTTCTAGCCCTACAGCCACCCGAATTAAACCATCAGCTATACCCGACTGCTGTCGCTGTTCCGGTGTTAATCGCCCATGAGTGGTTGTCGCTGGATGAGTAATAGTGGTTTTTGTATCACCTAAATTAGCCGTAATAGAACAAATCTGTGTAGCATCGATTAATTTCCATCCGTCATCTTTACCACCTTTAAGCTCGAATGATAACAAACCGCCAAAGTCTGATTGCTGCTGTTTAGCTAACTCATGCTGAGGATGAGACTCAAGCCCAGGATAATAAACTCGAGCTACCTGCGGTTGTAACTCTAACCACTTTGCCAGTACCAGTGCATTTGCACTATGAGCTTTCATTCTGATATCAAGCGTTTCCAGACCTTTTAAAAACACCCATGCATTAAAGGCACTCATTGTTGGTCCTGCAGTTCGTAAAAACGCATAAACATCGGTACCTACAACATCCTCAGTACCAACAACGGCCCCACCCATGCAGCGCCCCTGCCCATCTATATATTTAGTTGCTGAATGAATAACAATATCAGCGCCTAAACTTATAGGTTTTTGCAAAGCAGGTGTTGCTAAACAATTATCAACCGCTAATAAACAGTCATGTTTATGCGCAATATTCGCAAGTGCTGTTATATCAACCAGTTCTGTTAATGGATTTGAAGGTGTTTCTAAAAACAATAACCGTGTATTTCCCTGTATTGCCTGTTCCCAGCCTGCTAGATCTGAGAGATCAACAAAGGTAGTTTCAATTCCCAGTTTGGCCATAAAGTTTGTGAATAACACTGTTGTTGTGCCAAATATACTGCGTGACGAAACAATATGATCACCTGTTTTCAAAATACCCAGACAGGTTGCAAGAATAGCCGACATTCCAGACGCGGTAGCAACACAACATTCACCGCCTTCCATGCGTGCAAGACGCTGTTCAAATGTTCTTACTGTAGGATTTGTAAAACGCGAATAAATATTGCCCGGCTGTTCCCCGGAAAATCGTGCCGCTGCTTCAGCAGCAGACGAAAAAACAAAACTCGACGTAGGAAAAATAGGTTCACTATGCTCCTGCTCCTGAGTGCGCACCTGCCCGGCCCGCACCGCCTGAGTCGCAAAAGACCACTCGGCTTCTAAATCGTCATAATCGCTCATTTTACTTTACCTGTTTAGCTTTCTTTTATAATTACTTTACAACCTTCTTCAACAAGGTTAAATAACTCAATCACATCTTTATTTTTCATTCTCACGCAACCGTGGGATGCCGGTTCGCCAATTTTATCTTCTTCTGAGGTTCCATGAATATAAATATAACGCTGATAACTGTCTATCATTTCACCCTGATTATCATTACCTTTATTTAAACCTGCTTCTTCACCCTGCAACCAGAGAATACGGCTACTAATAATATCATCAGGCAAACTTTCTTTTGATTTAATTAGATCATCTAATATGCCACGTGGCTGTCGCCCCACAAAAACTTCATTTAGGGAACAACCATCACCTATTTTCTGTGCAATACTATGCATACCTAACGGGGTCTGATAACTGCCGTTTTTATTACCCACACCTAAACTTGAAGTCGACACGGGGTAATCAGAAATAATATTTTCATCATGATCCATGCAATACAAGCGTTGCTGATCTATATTTACAATTATATAACTAATATGTGACATACTTTAGTAACTGACAAAACGACTTATTTCTATGCTAACACGCCTTTATCGGATTACACTTCTTTTCTTAATATCAGTTCCTGCTTATAGCCAAAACACGAACAACATCACCCTGTCACAGTTAAATCAGGTTAATGATAGCTGCTTTAATATCGCTAGAAAGCTATCCAGCGTTACTTTTAGTGAATGCCTTTCACTTGACCTTATGCCATCTCCGCATCAATCTAATAATAAAAATAGTTTATTAATAAAAGAATACCCGCCACTTCTAAACAAAAGACAACCACAGGCTAAAATCCTTATGCTTGGAGGTATTCATGGCGATGAGTATTCATCAGTTACCATTATGTTTAAATGGATGAAAATCCTTGATAAGCACCATAGTGGCTTATTTCACTGGAAAGTTGCCCCACTGGTAAACCCGGATGGTTTATTACAGAAAAAATCTCAACGAATAAATGCCAATGGTGTCGATTTAAACCGTAATTTCCCTAATAACGGTAACCCGCTGGCAAGTCTAGAATACTGGAAAGATCGAGCGTATAGCGACCCAAGGCGTTACCCCGGCCCAAGCTCAATGAGCGAACCCGAAACCCAATGGATCGTTAAACTAATTAACGACTTTAAGCCGGATGCTATCGTGGCGGTTCATGCACCTTACGGAATTGTTGATTACGATGGACCACCTAGCCCTCCATCTCGTCTTGGTCACCTTTATTTAAAATTATTAGGCACCTACCCGGGCTCACTTGGTAACTACGCTGGTTTACAGGAAGAGATTCCAGTTGTCACTATTGAATTACCCTATGCGGGTATTATGCCCAGCGATTATGAAGTGAGCAGGATATGGGTTGATATGATTACGTGGCTCAGGGTAAATATTCCGCAAGCCCCTACAGTAAAAGAAGTGCTCCAGTAAGAGCACATATAAAATAATAATATATAAAATCCAGTGCCGTTACTTCAGTTTCTCAGCGACAGGATTGTTACTAACTAGCTCATTCATTTTTACGATTCTGAGCTAATTGAGAATTCAGCGGCATCGATATTTCACCTTCAAAAACAATTCGCCATTTACCATCATTTTCCTTATTCCAGTATTGACGTTTCCAGCTCTGACTTGAAAAATTATCACTGGCATAAGTCTGCAAATATGTAGCCACCATAACATCTTCATTCGGATGCTGTAGCAAACTCACATTAGATAAGTTTACTTTTACGAAAGTTTTATGTTTCGCTATTCTGCGTTTATGATCAGACCAGTTATAAATATCTTTTTTACCACTGGTAAACCTGTCTGAGTAATGTTGTAAATAACTTTCAACATCCATACTTTCCCAGTCATTTTTCCACTGTTCATGTAGTTGACTGATATCATCTTTGTGTAATAACCACTGTTTCTCTGCAAGCCATGTAATATTATCACCGATTAATACCGGTGTACTTTTTAAATCAATGTGTGAGCCTATATTAAGCAGATCTTCATTCGGTAATACAACACAGCCTTCTGATGCCAGGGGTGGTCGATTATAGGTACCGCTTCGTGTTCCATGCAGCCATATACCATGCCCTGTTTTTCCATTTAAACGATCCCATGCATTTGGATAATTAATTGGATAGGCACCGGCGCCGTACTTATCTGCCAGCTGATCAGGCGCAATATAAGATTGAATAAAATAAACACCTAAAGGTGTTTTTAAATCCCCTTCAGAAATCTTACCCGCCCCACTACGCCCCATAGAGATATAATAATCATCAATTAATACAGGTAACGGTTGAGTATTATCAAACAAATATAAACGAGATTTACTTAAATCAACAACAATAACATTTCGATAAAAAGCATCTAACTTCGCCAGAACTTTAGGAAAATTAGTTTTAACGAGGTCATCATTAACAGCCTGATAGCGGTTTTTTATTTCTGTAAGCAGCAAAGACTTTTCAAGACTATTATTTAAATCTGGACCGGGATTATGAATACCTTTCACTTTAGACATTAAAACATCGGCATAAACCAGTTGCGCCAGTTTAAAATCAGGCATTTCGGAGACCAGCGTTTTTAATTTTGATTCGGCACTGTTTAAATCAGAAGCCTGAATATCCTGAACAGCGTCGAGCAGTCGAACTTCCGGGTGAGAGTTATCCAATGACTGCTCTACCGCCCATACGCTCGAGCAGACGGCTGCCCCGACCAGAGTTATAGCCGCTGAATAAAATGTTGTAAATATAATAGATGCAAGTTTCATTAATTTAAACACTAATAACGTTTAGACTGAATTACTTAAGTTTAGTACTTTTTAATTGTTCTTTCAGACAGTATCAGCCAATTATCTTGCTGATTTTGCATATACATCTGTTTTAAAACGGTGTCTCTATATGAGTCTGATCGATAGTTCTGTATAAATTCAACTAACACATATTTACCCTGATTTTCAACAAAAATCCTTAACTGCTCAATTTCAACATTAACACCTTTGGTAAACTTTAGACGGGCTCGTCTTATATTTTTCCATTCGGCGTAAGACTTTCTCGCATCAGAAGGTACAAAATCAGTTGAATAGGATTTTATATATTGATCAAAATCCCCCTTAGACCATGCTCGTGACCAGTCAAGCAACTGTTGCTTAATATGCCTGCCGATATCATTTTGAGTTGCGCCTTCCGAAACCTGTTGAGGCTCAACTACCTGTTGATGCTCGACTAACTGAGGTTTTTCTACAAACACTTCTTTTATAACAATTTTTTCTACTTCTTTTTCTACTTCTTTTTCTATAATTTTTACAGGTTGATAAATTGTCTTAATTAACTCCAGCTCCGGCATACTACTCTGCTGATCTGAACCCAACGCCTTATCGTATGCCAGGGTTGCAAGATAGCCATATAATTCAGATCGATTTTTCTGAGTAATTCTGTAACCTGGTGAGCTAATTACTGCTTGCTCAAGCACAGTTAAAGCCTCATCGGTTCTGCCTGTATTTAGTAAAAGTATAGCTAAATTGTTACCTGGTTCTGGCCAATACTGATTACGTTTTAATAAATCACGATATATTGGTTCAGCTTCTAACCACTGTTTTTGTGTAGATAACCTCACCGCCTTCGAAAACAACTTTTTATCATCATTAAAAATTTTCAGATCATCCACACCTGCCATAATCGCTGTCGAAAACAGAAATAATAGCAAATATGTAAATCCACGAAATACCATGGGCAAATACTGCTGAAAAATTTTATAGGCCATAAAAAATATTAATATATTTTACTGGTTGCTGTATAAGTCAATTCCAGCCAAATTATTCGATTGCTCACGTTTAGATTTAGCTGTGTCTGAGCGCGAGTCATCCAGATTTTTCAGATAGGCTTTGTCAATATCACCGGTAATATATTCACCGTTAAAACAGGAACTATCAAAACTATCAATTTTGTCATTACCATGTTTAACCGCGTGAATTAAGTCATCTAAATCCTGATAAATCAACCAGTCTGCACCTATTTCTTTGGTGATCTCTTCAGTGCTTCGCCCATGAGCTACAAACTCTTTTGGTGAAGGCATATCAATACCATATACATTAGGGTATCTGACCGGAGGCGCTGCAGATGCCATATACACATTTTTAGCGCCCGCTTCTCTAGCCATTTGAATAATTTGCTTGGATGTTGTTCCTCGAACAATAGAGTCATCTACCAACAGAACATTTTTGTCTTTAAACTCCAGATCAATCGCATTTAATTTCTGGCGTACTGATTTTTTTCGTTGAACCTGCCCAGGCATAATAAATGTACGGCCAATATATCTATTTTTAATAAAACCTTCTCTATACTTCACACCTAAATGATAAGCCACATCCAGTGCCGCCGTTCTACTCGTATCTGGAATTGGTATAACCACATCTATATCGTGATTCGGCCTTTCACGTAGAATCTTTTGCACCAGTGTTGTACCCATTCTTAAACGGGCTTTATAAACTGAAATATCATCAATAATAGAATCTGGGCGTGCAAAATAAACATACTCAAAGATACAGGGATTACTTTTAGGGTTTTCTGCACATTGCTTACTTGAAAAATTACCATCGATATCAATATAAATCGCTTCACCTGGCTTCAGATCACGTACCAGTTCAAAACCTAATGCATGTAATGCCACGCTCTCGGATGCAACGATATATTCGGTACCTGTTTCCGACTCCCGCTTACCATAACAAACCGGGCGAATACCATTTGGGTCACGAAATGCCAGCACGCCTTTACCCACAATAGTTGCGACAACAGCATAACCACCCGTGCAACGTTTGTGAACAGCAGAAACGGCTTTAAAAATTTCTTCTGATGTTACCTGTAATTTTTTCAATGCCTGTAATTCATGGGCGAAAATATTTAATAAAATTTCAGAATCTGAATCGGTATTTATATGCCGCATATCATCTTTATATAACTGCGCTTTTAACTCTTCAGCATTAGTTAAATTACCATTATGTGCTATAGCAATACCGTAAGGAGAGTTCACATAAAAGGGCTGAGACTCGGCTACTGACGAGCAACCGGCAGTTGGGTAACGTACATGTCCTATGCCCATATTGCCTGATAACTGTGACATGCTATCTGCATTAAACACATCACTCACTAATCCATTACTTTTACGTAAATGGAATTTATTACCCTCACTGGTGACAATGCCAGCAGCATCTTGCCCGCGATGCTGCAATATGATTAATGCATCATATAACAACTGATTAACAGGACTTCGGCCAACAATACCGACTATACCGCACATATAAACCTCAACAGCAAATTTGCTAAATTATTAGAGCCGAAAACAAACATTATGATGCATCTATTCTAATTACAAAAAAACAATAGAATACATCTTTAATAAGAAAAGTATTTCGCAACATCATCGGGTAAATAACCTTGCAGCCACAACGCCAGAGTTTCAAATCTTTCAATTAAAATGGATGACTGCCACCAGTCGTGAGCCGGCGCATTGGTTAAACCGGCCACAAAAACCAGTGCAATGACTACAACCAGCCCCAAAGAAGCACCAAGTATCAAACCCAGTACACGATCTAAACCACTTAAACCCGTTTTACTCACAAACTGACGCACTAGAAAACTAACAACGGCGCCAACCATAATAGTAAGAACAAAGAGTATACCCATTGCTGCAGCTAGCCTCATAGGCGGTGACTCAATAGATGTTAGCATTGATGCAGCAAGATTAGGCGCAAAACTAAAAGATATTATACTGGCCGCTAACCAGGTACCTAATGCAATGGCAATTTTAGCAAAACCCCAGATTAATCCGAGTACCAGTAAAACAGCTATTATGGTAACTATTCCAAAATCAACAAGGGTCATTCCTTATTTCCTGCATTCATATTTGTTGTTTCAAATTGTCTCATGGATGTTGTACTAACATACCTTTCATTTTCTCTTTTTTTCTCAACTCAAGCTTAATCTGCTCTAATCGTTTCTTATCAAGCTCAGGACCAATTCTTACTCTATATGTGGTTCTATCTGGTTTTTTCAAAACATCAACATAACTCGCGTAACCTTTGGCTCTAAGCTTATCTCGCATCGCCTCAGCATTCGATTCTCTGGAAAAACTTCCTAACTGCAAAGCCCATGCGTGTACTGATGACTCTTCGGACTTTATACGTTTATTAATAGTAACCGCAGAATCGGTGGATTCTATATAACCGGATATAGGTTTGAACTCTGGTTTATCCGGTATTTCTACTTTATTACTATAACGTGATTTATGCCCGGCACCATCTAGCCATTCGGGCACTAGAATAACCAGAAAAGCCGCTAGAACGATAGCTCCGATAATACGTTTACGTAGTTTTCTATCCAATCCAGTTCCAGAATTTAATTGTCATTGCACTGGTTAAAATAAGCTGTGGCTTCAGAAACCGTATAAAATGAACCAAACACTATTATACGATCCTCTTCTGATGCTAAAGTTCGAGCTTTGACGCACGCTTCAGTCACGCTTTCACAAACCGAGAGTTTAACATTTGTATGCACAGCACGCACCGCTTGTGCCAAGTTTTTTGATGACATTGCGCGACTCGTTAAAAATCCCGCACTCACCCAGTGGTCAATTTCTGGCTGAACAGCTGCCAGCACTTTACCCACTTCCTTATCCGCAAGCATGGCAACAACAGCAATCGTTTTACCTTTTACCGGATTTTCACCTAATGTATTACTTAACATTCTGGCAGATTGCTCATTATGAGCCACGTCAACAATCACCCTGGGGGACTCACAAATCTGTTGATACCGTCCAGCAAGACTGACTTTCTGCAGGCCTTTAGCAACAGTACTACTATCCAGCTTTTGCGGTAGTTCCAGCAACGAGATGGCCATTATCGCCGCCGCCGCATTCTGTATCTGAAAGCCGCCTTTTAAGGCAGGTACAGGCAAATCTGATAAATAAAAGTTCGCGGCTTTTAATTGCCAGCTATTATTGCCCAACCCCTGATACAAATAATCTTTACCTAAAGTAATCAGCTTAACCTTATGTTCTTCAGCATACTTTAGTAATGACTCTGGTGCTTTAAATATACTCACCACGGCAGGTTTACCTGGCCGCATAATACCGGCCTTTTCTCTGCCAATAAGCTCTATATCATCACCTAACCAGTCAATATGGTCGATAGCAATACTTGTAATAACAGCGACATTTGCATCTATTACATTTACTGCATCCAGACGGCCACCTAAACCAACCTCAAGCAAAACAACATCTACCTGAAATTTTTTAAAAATGACTAACGCAGCTAGCGTAGCAAACTCAAAATACGTAAGAGGAACATCACCTCTTGCCTGATCGATTACATCAAACGCTTCACACAACACGTCATCAGAAACCGCTTGCTGGTTAATTTTAAAACGTTCATTATATTTAAACAGGTGAGGTGAAGTATAACTGCCAACAGAAATATTAGACTGCTTCAAAATAGACTCAATGAAGGCGACAGTAGAGCCTTTTCCATTGGTTCCCGCAACAGTAATAACCGGACAGAAAAAGTCGGCTGAAAAGTTTAAGCTTTTAAATACTTGAGAAACACGATCAAGACCTAGATCTATTTCTTTAGGATTAAGACTCTCTTGCCAGGTGAGCCAGTCTTGAAGTTTATTATATCTCATATTATTTGCCACAAAGGCACGAGCACACGAAGAGTTTTCTACAAGCGCCTGTGCGGCGAAGACTTATGCCGCAGGTTTGTTCTGCATCATGCTTAACAGACTAGCAATTTTATCTCGCATATCACGACGATCAACAATCATATCAATTGCGCCATGCTCTAATAAAAATTCACTACGTTGAAAACCTTCAGGTAATGTTTCACGCACGGTTTGTTCAATAACACGTGGCCCGGCAAAACCAATTAATGCATTTGGCTCACCAATATTTAAATCACCCAACATAGCTAAACTGGCCGATACACCACCCATCGTAGGATCAGTCATAACTGAAATAAAAGGTACTCCACGTTGCGACATTTTCTGTAATACCGCAGATGTTTTCGACATTTGCATTAGTGAAAATAGTGACTCCTGCATTCGAGCTCCACCCGATGCAGAAAAACAAACCAGTGGTATTTCTTCTTCAAGACAAATATTTGCAGCTCTAACGAATTTTTCGCCAACCACCGAGCCCATGGAGCCACCCATAAATTTAAACTCAAATGCAGCCGCCACTAATGGAATATTTTTTACCTGTCCTTTAATTACAATTAAAACATCATTTTCGCTGGTCGCTTTTTGAGCGCTTAAAATACGATCTTTATATTTTTTACTATCTTTAAACTTTAAAATATCAAGTGGTTTAATATTAGCAGCCACCTCTTCCCTTGGTTCTTCATCAAGAAAATTCTCCAGGCGTCTACGTGCATTCATTCGCATATGATGATGACACTTAGGACATACATCATGATTACGTTCTAACTCTGCACGATATAACACAGCATTACATGAATTACATTTTGTCCACAGGCCTTCTGGCACAGAGCCTTTCTTATCTGCATCATTCGCTTCAGTTCGAATGCGCGATGGCATTAATTTTTCAAACCAGTTCATTGTATTACCTTTACATTTGTAGTTTCGCTTACAGGCGAACTTATACAGCTGCACCACTCATAAAATCCATCATCGTGGTAATAGTAATTCCATTTACATTTTACAGCGCCTACAGTTAATTATTTATCCATTGCTTCACGCATTGATGACAGTAATGCGCAAACCTGTTTAGACATTTCTTCTGGATTATCTGCATTTTCTGCAATTCGATTCACAAGAGCACTACCTACCACAACCGCATCAGCAACAGACGCCACCTGTGCAGCAGATTCTGCATCTCGAATACCAAAACCAACACCAACGGGTATAGATGTATGACCCCGAATTTGCTCCACTTTTTTAACCACTGACGCAACATCTAAATTAGCAGAACCCGTAACACCTTTTAATGACACATAATAAACAAAACCACTCGCCTGATCACATATCAGTTGCATACGCTCATCAGTACTCGTCGGCGCCAATAAAAAGATCATATCTATTTTATTAACTTTTAATGCGCTAATTAAATCAGCACCTTCTTCCGGTGGTAGATCAACCAGTATTAAACCATCAACACCGGAACTTGCCGCTGCTTTTGCAAATTTTTCATATCCCATTACTTCAACAGGATTGGTGTAACCCATTAAAACAATCGGTGTATTGTTATCTTTACTGCGAAACTCTTTAACCATGCCAAGCACATCAGTGAGGCTCACATTATGTTTTAATGCACGTTCACAGGCCAACTGAATAACCGGGCCTTCTGCCATTGGGTCTGAAAATGGAATCCCCAATTCTAAAATATTTGCACCCGCCTGCACCATATCATGCATTAAATTCACAGTAACTGAAGGATGAGGATCACCCGCTGTAATATACGGAATTAATGCCGTTTTTCTGGCTGCCTTTAAAGTCTCAAAGCTTGCTTGTAAACGACTCACAGTTCTATACCTTCTATTTCTGCGATTGTATTAATATCTTTATCTCCACGCCCTGAAAGATTGATAATAATAATTTTATCTTTATCCATTGTCTTCGCCAGTTTCGCAGCATAAGCTAATGCATGGCTTGATTCCAGCGCAGGAATAATACCTTCTGTAAGTGTAAGCTCGTGAAAGGCTGCCAGTGCTTCTTTATCTGTAATTGCGACATAATTCGCACGACCACAGTCTTTTAACCAGGCATGTTCAGGCCCAACACCAGGATAATCAAGACCCGCAGAAACACAATGTGTTTCTATAATCTGCCCATTATCATCTTCCATTAAATAAGTACGATTTCCATGTAACACACCAGAGCTACCAGCACATAAAGGTGCGGCATGATTAGGTGTATCAATGCCATCACCAGCACCTTCAACACCGTACATTTTTACATCTTCATCACCCAGAAACGGATGAAATAAACCAATTGCATTTGATCCCCCGCCCACACAGGCAACCAGCGCATCCGGCAAACGACCTGCTTTTTCTAGAATCTGTCGTTTTGCTTCACGACCTATTACGGTTTGAAAATCACGAACCATAGCCGGGTAAGGGTGAGGCCCCGCAACGGTACCAATAATATAAAATGTATTGTCTATATTGGTTACCCAGTCACGCATGGCTTCATTAAGAGCATCTTTAAGTGTTCTTGAACCTGATGTAACAGGCACCACTTTTGCACCCAGTAATTTCATTCTATATACATTAGGCGCCTGACGTTTAACGTCCTCTTCACCCATATAAACAACACACTCCATACCAAGGCGAGCAGCAACTGTTGCAGACGCAACACCGTGCTGACCGGCACCGGTTTCTGCGATTATGCGTTTTTTACCCATGTATTTGGCTAATAAACCCTGACCTATTGTGTTATTTATTTTATGTGCGCCGGTATGATTTAAATCTTCACGTTTCAAATATATCTGTGCGCCACCCAGTTCATTTGACCAGCGTTCTGCATGATATAAAGGACTCGGGCGACCCACATAATCGGCCAGATCCTTATCAAACGCCGCCTGAAATTTCTCATCGGTTTTTACTTTTTCGTAAGCCTGTCGTAATTCCTCTATCGGCTCCATTAAAGTTTCAGCGACAAATTTGCCGCCATAAATACCAAAGTGACCACGCTCATCAGGCATGGAATAATAATCGTTACAAGTATCTTCTTTCATTTTCGCTTATCACTATTAATCACAATCGACACGTTTAATTTCACTCATTAATCGCACCATTAAAGTACTGTCTTTTATACCCGGTGCTGATTCAACACCCGAGCTTAAATCGACCGCATAAGGTTTAATCTGTTGTATTGCATCCGCTACATTATCCGGTTTTAGACCACCCGCCAGTATAATTTTCTGTCGCAGTTTTTCTGGAATAGATAACCAGTCAAATGTTTGCCCCGTGCCACCCGACTCACCTGTGGCATGACTATCTAACAAGATGCTTCGTGCACTTTTATACTGCTCAGATAAAGCAACGATATCACTTACGCCTTCCACACCGAGGGCTTTTATATAAGGGTTACCAAAAGACTCACAAAACTCAACTGACTCAGTACCGTGAAACTGCAGACAATCAATATTCACTTCTGCGAGTACCTTTCTCACTAAACTTTCATCCGGGTTTAAAAATAAAGCGGTGGTTGTCACAAAACCCGGAAGCTGCTGGCATATAAGCCGGGCTGTTTTTATATCTATATTTCGCGGGCTTTTGTCATAAAAAACAAAACCCAGCGCATCTACACCCAATAGAGCAGCTTCCAGGGCATCGTCAAGTCGGGTAATACCACAAATTTTTACGCGGGTTCTCGGGTTCAAAAGCCTAACAAACCTGTCTTGAGTCACAAAAAGGGCATTTTAACAGAAATTCACTGTCATCCCGAATATTTCATGACTTTCAGGTGAAATTTGGTAAGTAGATCCTGTTATTAATTCCAATCTCTTCCGGGTAGCTCACCTTCACCAGATAAAGACCCTCTGCCGGTGCCGTCGGCCCTGCCTGATTACGATCTTTACAACTCATTAAGTCTGACATCCAGGTAACCGGTTTTACTTCCTGACCAACCATAATTAATGAGCCAACAATATTTCTTACCATATGATGCAAAAAGGCATTCGCTTCAATATCGATATAAATATAATCTCCATCACGGCTTACCTTTACCCAGTTAACACGTCGCATGGCATGTTCAGCCTGACAAGCGGAAGAACGGAATGATGTAAAATCCTGCTCCCCCAACAGTGTTTGTGCGGCCTGATGCATCGCCTCTACATTAAAGGCACCATGTTTCCAGGTAACTTTTTTACTTAATAACGCCGGTCGTGCAGGTCGGTTTAATATAATATATCGATATTGTCTTGCGGTGGCACTGAAACGCGCACTGAAATCATCATCAACTGTTTTAGACCAAATAGACGCAACATCATCTGGAAGATGGGTATTCACTCCCATTACCCAGGCCTTGTCTTTGCGCAACACATCACACT
This sequence comes from Gammaproteobacteria bacterium, assembly GCA_026197015.1. GTDB lineage: Bacteria > Pseudomonadota > Gammaproteobacteria > SZUA-229 > SZUA-229 > SZUA-229. The sequence continues at coordinate 42,062 of JAPHRB010000015.1, forward strand.
CGAAATGCACCACTTGCCCGGTTGCGTGTACACCTGTATCGGTCCGCCCGGCGCAAACTATTTGAACAGGCTGATTTGCAACACTTGATAATGCTTTTTCCACACACTGCTGAACCGTACGAGTCCCGTGCTTTTGCATTTGCCAGCCGGAAAACTCACTACCGTCGTACTCTATGCCTAGTGCGAATTTCATGTGTTAATTTCCTGATGCTTGTTATTCACTATAACGAACACCTCCTCAGTTTTTTGAATGGGTGAGAATGCGTACTGCTGTGGCATATCTCCCTCGGGGAAAGGTCTCGTTTTTTGAGCCCTGTCCCCTTAAGCCATACCACCAGGAACTGACAGTGCAGGTAGTCGACGTTGTAATACTCTTAATGGCATCAAAACAGGGGACAGGGCGCCAAAAAGCGTCGACCTTTACCCGAGGGAGATGTGCCTGAACAGGGAAAAACTTCACCAGTTTATAACTCTGTAAAATGCCCGCTTCTGCGTTTTTAATATACCGCACATCGTATGCATAAAAAAACGGCACCGGTATTAACCGATGCCGTTTTTTTACTCGTCAATTTACCAACTAACTTGCTCGCTGAAGTAACTCATTAGCCTGTTGTTGCTGTTCATCATTACCTTCAGCTTTGACTTCTTCTAATATACTGCGAGCACCATCATTATCACCCATATCAATATATGCTTTTGCCAGATCAAGCTTTGTGCTTACTTCGTCAACATCTTCTGATAACTCAGAAATATCGAATTCACCGTCATCATCTGATAAATCATCTGACATTTCCACATCTGTAGAGGTAACAGCGTCATCTAAGCTCAAATCACCCAGATCTGAATCACCCAAATCTGTATCATCCAGGTCCATATCGTCCAGGTCCAGCTCACCTAAATCTAATTCTGCACCTTCGATTTCAATTTCGCCAAGATCATCACCCAGTGCGACTTCAGCCGTTTCATCAAGGCCTTCACCGAGGTCCAGATCCGCATCCAGGCCTATCTCATCTGTGTCGTCTGATTCAGACTCTTCAAAACCTAAATCAGCCGCATCAAAATCAAGCGAAAAGTCATCATCAATATCCATATCAGATGATTCTGCTGAATCTTCAGTTGAGCTTTCAACCTCTAAAGAGGTATCCATATCATCAAACTCACCCAGATCAAACTCTAATTCAGAACTGGTATCATCCTGCTTCTCAAGTTCATTTGCGATATCATCAAGATCACCCGCCAGATCTAACTCGTCTTCTGCTGATTGCATATCACCAGGATCAGCTGGCGCAGAAAGAACCTGAGTTTTGTCTGAATCATCTTCGAGACCACCTAAATCGTCATCATCTAACCCCAGATCAAAATCTGTTGATGCTTCATCCCCCGCATCCAGCTCAAGATCGGCTTTTTGTGGTTTCTCTGGCAACAATGCATCTGCATCGAAGTCACTCAAATTTAAATCAGATCCTGAGAATAATGAGTTTTCCGGACAAAGCTCCATTCCCATTGCAGTAACACGATCCCAATAAGCCTTATCATCACCTTTACGGGCTTTAACATCTTCGGCTAATCGTTCAAATCCTGTTGAGTTTTTAGCAGCATAATGAGTCTCCAGCAATTTCATGCGATAATCATCACGCTCTGGATTTTCATCTATCGCACTATTTAATAACTCTTCTGCCTGCTGATAAATACCGTAAGCCAGATATACGTCTGCTTCCGCTATAACATCATCACTCTCAGCTTGCTCAGACGCAGGCTCATCGCCCTCTAAATCAAATACAGTATCTTCAAGATTGTCAGCCGCATCTGCAGCTTCAATTTGAGTATCACCAAACCCGGACTCAGCTTCTGGCGCTGCCATCATCTCAGCTGTAGAGGTCAGATCTACTGCTTCAGTTTTAACGGTTGCTTCGTCTACTGCGGCACCTAAATCATCATCAAGGTTAGATAAATCAGATGGCGCATCCATTGCTGATGCCCATTCATCTTCTTCTTCCGCTTTGTTACCACGAATACGTTTTAATAATAATGCGATTAATAAGAAAACAAATGCCAGACCACCGCCGATCATACCCAATAACTTGGGATCTTCCATCAGACTATCAAGGAAATTTTTAGGCTTTTGCTGTGCAAATACGGGCGTTTCAATGGCTTCTACCGGCTCAATAGTCTGAGCCTGTGGTTCAATTTCTGCTGCCTCGCCAGTTGCAGTCTCATCCGTTGATTCATCAGCAAAAATAGCTTCTTCAGTTGGCGCATCTGATGGTTCATCTGTGACACCGTCATCCATTGCCGCTTCTAATGGTTCTTCCGGCATTGTTTC
>JAPHRB010000022.1 GCA_026197015.1 Gammaproteobacteria bacterium
CCTAAGAGCATAGGATTTTATTTGCTAACTTCGCATTCATTTGCGTTAAATGCTTTTGATTTTTCTTTCAACACTTTAGATACCTCCCTGAATACTAATATTTCTTCCTTATGTGACTACATCACATACACCTGTAGATATATCCTGCAAAATTAATCTGGTTTTAAACAAATGAAATATTAAAGGTGAAGTTATGTGTAATGTTGGTGGAATTGATCGAATCTTACGTATCATTATTGGTCTGGCTGTATTAAGCCTGGTTTTTATAGGACCACAAACACCATGGGGATGGTTGGGGTTAATGCCTTTATTAACGGGTATTTTTAGTTTCTGCCCACTATATCCTTTAATTGGTGTAAAGACCTGCTCAACTAAAGATTAACCATTAATAATTTGGTGGCACAGGGTTGCGCCACCTTTCTTACGTTTATTGAATTAATGCTCTACTCTACAGGTGGTGCCACTCTGAGCACTTCTTCAACCGTAGTTAAACCCGCAGCGACTTTCAAGGCTCCACTCAAACGTAAGGGCCTCATACCTTCATTCATTGCCAGCTTTTTCAAATTCATAATATTTATATCTTCAGTAACAATCTCTTTAATTGCATTACTAAACGTAAACATTTCATAAAGCCCCATACGCCCCATGAACCCTGTATTTCTACATTCCAGACAGCCAACAGGTTTAAATATTTTTTTAGGCTTACCGGGTTTCCAGGGTTTTACTAAAGCCTTCCAGGTCAAATCATCAATTTCTGTTTCCTGTTTACAATGCGGGCACAACACCCTGACCAGTCGTTGGGCCATAACACCCAATATGGTCGACTGAATCAAATAGGCCGGTACGCCTATTTCCATTAATCGTGTCACCGCTGAAGGTGCATCGTTAGTATGTAAAGTTGAAACGACCAGATGACCTGTTAGTGCAGCCTGAATTGCTATATCCGCTGTTTCCTTATCACGAATCTCACCAATCATAATTATATCCGGATCCTGTCTCAATAAAGTACGAACCCCATTAGAAAAATCCAGACCAATGTTCTGTTGTACCTGCATCTGATTAAAACTACCCTCTATTAGCTCTATTGGGTCTTCAACCGTGCATACATTTACTTCTGGTTTTGCGAGTTGTTTGAGGCTGGTATAAAGCGTTGTGGTTTTACCCGAGCCAGTAGGTCCCGTTACAAGAATAATACCATTTGGTCTTGAAATCATGGATTGCCAACGCTCATCATCTGACTGACTAAAACCAAGCTCTCTAAAATTTTTCACCAGTACTTCAGGATCAAAAATTCGCATAACCAGCTTTTCGCCAAATGCAGTGGGCATAGTAGATAATCGCAATTCGATTTCCACACCGTCCTGAGTTCGAGTTTTTAATCTTCCATCCTGTGGTCGACGTTTTTCAGCTACGTCCATGCGGCCCAGAATTTTTATTCTACTGGATACGGCAGCCATGACTGTAGAGGGAACCTGATAAACCTGATGCATTACCCCGTCTATTCTAAAACGAATGTTACCAAGGTCACGTCGGGGTTCCAGATGTATATCACTAGCTCGCTGATCAAACGCATATTGTAATAACCAGTCTACAATATTAACTACATGCTGATCATTAGCGTCCAGTTTGCCTGCACGGCCCAGCTCCATCAAACTTTCTAAATTACCGATTTCCTTGCCAAGGCCCTGAGACTCAGACTCAGCTCGATTAACCGACTTGGAAACCGTATAAAACTCTAACAGGTAACGTGAAATATCGTCAGGATTCGAGATAACTCGTCTAAATTCTTTATTATTTATACGAGAAAGCTCTTGCTCCCACTCTTTAACAAATGGTTCTGCTGTCGCAATAGTAATAAATTGATCATCAACAGAAATTGGTAAAATATTGAATCGCGCAGCATACGCATAAGACATAACTGCCGTGATTTTTCCAACTTCAATTTTTAGAGGATCTATTCGATGATAGGGAATATCGACTTTTTCAGCCAGCCAGGTAGCTAGAACCTCAAGTGTTAGGAGGCTACTCTTATTTCGTTGATCAATCCATTGGCGTTCAGCGATAACGCATAATGGGTTTTTTTCCTGGTATTCTTTGCCAACAGCCAATGTTCTTAACATATGGGCATTTTCGTTAGATACCATACCGTCATTTTCAAGCCATTTCAGTACTTCGTGTATATCTAGCTTCTTTTCGCTTTGCTGGATGACTGCATTCATGAGTAATAGCCGTTTCGTGGTATCAAATTTAAAGTACTTACCGAGTGTAGCAAATCAGATGCATCAAAACATCCTTTAGCCTGTATTCTTAAACACAATCTATAGAGATATTAAGATCACTATAATTTTAGAGCCAGCAATTTTACATATAAATCATCTCTAAATGATTCGCTAATCCAGCTCATTCACCTAATACTTAAGCTTTATTAACTTACCTGGCTCAACCATGTTTGTATAATTAAACTCAGCTCTAACTTGATATTTGTTTTCTTTATTCGGACTCATATCAATAGATTTAACTTTTGCAGAAATCTCCTGCTGATCAATAAGCACTATTAACTCCTGACCGATACTAAATTGCTTTTTCTGCGCATAACTTAAAGCGGCAACAGCAGATGCTTTTTGTGATGAAACAGATTCAATATATACAGCAGATTTATTTTCATCGGAAATAACCATGCCAGACACCATGTTAGTATTGATAATATAGATAGACTCGCTTGCTTTTAATACAGACAACTTCATATCCCATTGTTCCAATAAACAATCGGCTTTAGCCTCATTCTGTTGTTCAAGTAAATTTTTATATCGTCCGTCTATTTTTTGTAATTCAACCTCAGACAGCACCGTCCTCTCAAATAGTTCTTCTGCCTGCTCAAATTCTAACCTGGCATCAAAAACCAGAGGTTCAAATTTTTTTACTGTTGCCTGACATTTTTGAGTTCTGTATTTAAAGGGCGTTGCAATCAAATTTGCTAAAACACCTCCTTTTTTTACTTCCTGGCCAATATCTGATGTTACCTTTTCAATAACGCCATTCACAGCAAAACCATACTTTTGATAACCTGACCAGTCAAGCTTTGCATCCAGCTCAACAGCTAAAGAGCTTGCGCAAAAACTTAATAGTAAACCTGAAAGTAACAATCTACTCTTTATCATTATTAACTCATACCTGACTGTGTTTTTTTTCTGCTTCATGTTAATAACCATTTAATGCATGCCTATTGCTAAAACAAATTAGTTTCACCTGATAATAATCGTAATTGCATCCTGGCCAAAAAAAGTTCAAAATCATTTTTTGCTTTTTTATATTGTATTTCTGAAATTGCAACCAATGAACTACCTAAGTTAGTTTTAACTTCCATTTCATATAAGGCTCGGCTTTTATCAAGACTCAGTTCTCTAAATTCCTGTGAAGTCTCGAGTTGTTTTTTTCGTTTACTTAAAACATCATTTTTTTGCCATAAGGCTAATACGCGTTTACGTAAATTTATTTCCATATTAAGTAGACTAGCTCGCTGCTTAAGCCATGCAGCTCGTGCCATGGAAACATCTTTTTTAATGCTGCTATTTTCATACAATGGAATCACCAGATTAAGCTGTGCACGCCAGTCATCATTTGAACCGGTTAGACGAGCGTATTCCGACACTTCAATTTCTGCATCCAGTCTGGGGCCGAATTTTTTAGCTGCTGCCGAAACCCTTTGACTTGCTGCTTCCAGACGCTTTTTTTCTAGAGACATTTGTGGATTATTTAACATGATTGTTTGCAGCAATTCTGGATAGTCAATGACTTCATTGTCAGAAAAATCTAGTATTGGAAACTTTAAATTTGATGGTAACTCTGTTGGCCTATTAAGCAATTCAGCTAACACAGCTCTACTATGACGTTGATTTATTTCACTCAACTGTCGCTGATGGAGTACATCGATGTAACTATTTTCTGATTCTAAAAGATCCACATCAGAAACCTGAGATAATGAATGCCGATCTTGCGCTGACTCAAAACGAATATATGCTACTGCCAAAGATTCATTATCCCAGGCATATTTTAAGTCACTTAAAATCACTTCAAAAAACTGTTTTGCAATATCAATTTGTCTCAAACCAATTATATATGGCATGTAGTTTTGTATTGCAAGCTGTTCGGTTTGTGCCGCCTGAATATCAGCAGCACTAGAACCAAAGTTGTAAATTGGCTTGGTCATTCGAAGTGAAACACGACTATCATTAGATGACTGATCAACTGCTATTCGCGACGGCTCAATATAAGCCGCCTCTATCTCCAGTTGCGCTTTAAAACCCAAACTGGCTTCCGCCTGCTCTACTACAGATTGTGCGGCCATTATTGATGCTTCTGCTTCAATCAATTGATAATGCTGTTTATCACCCGCTAACTCAATTGCCTGTTGCAAACTGAGAGGGTCAGGTAAAGCCTCTGCCAAAACAACAGGCATATTTATCAGACAGAAAATCAAACAGATTATTTTATTTAAAGTATTCACGCTTATGATTTATATACTTCGTAATTTACTATTCTAATTTTTCAATTAGCTAATTCTGATTGCCGTCTAGCTCGTTTATAACGAGTAAAACTAGATTTTTTATATTCTTCATTCACCATGTACTCACCCAGCCAGATAAATTCTTTTACACTAGATGTTGGGCCGGTATATTTAACGACTCTTTTACCAGTTAAATCAAAAAAGGCAAGGACAGGTGTTGCACGAACTCTCTGCTGCTTAAATGAAAAGTCTTTTTGAGTAGTTTCAATGCCCTGAAAATCAGTCATTTCAACATCACCTTCAATATTCACCTGAAAAATTTTGAAATGTTTTTTGTAAAATGAAAGAACTTCGGGCTGGTTTAGAACAGTCGTTTTCATACGATGACAGAACGGGCATTCATCCATTTCGAAGAAGATAAAAACACCCTTTTTACCTTCTTCTTTGGCCATTTCAAGCTCTTCGGAGAAATCACCAAAACTTTTATCAAAAAAAGTCTGCTCGTTAGCATAGAGTTTAGTCTGCATTGAAGAAACTAAAATGGTTATGAAAAGCACTAAATTTAACTGCAAATGAAGTTTACTCATATCGGACACTTTATTTAAACCGTTTAAACACAACACATATTATAAGACAGGCATCTTAGAATATGTGTTTTTTTTCCACTTCCTTAAACCTAAAAAAGGGCTCGCAATTGCGAGCCCTTTCAAATACTACACTAAACAAGAGTTAACTTACTGTGCAAGATACGCCTCATCAGAAGCCTCTGTTGAACCTACAGACCATGCACCACGTGTTTTAGCATGATTAACAGCCGCATCTACATCAGCACCTGATGCACTTCGATCGATATCAAATACCTGACCTGGGTGAATTAAATCCGCATCTTTAATCTGACCACGGTTTGCTTTATAAATTAATGGCCACTGGTAAGGATTAGAGTAAATGTTATCTTTAGCAGAAATGTTCCATAAGTTATCACCACCTACTACTTCATATGAATCATCACCAGACATTGCTGCACCCTGCTTTGAAGATGCATCATCTTCTGATGCACCCGAAATTGCAGCACTGTCTTTTAATCTGGCTTCTTCAGCTTTCGCCTGTTTCATAGCGGCTTCAGCCTGACGCTGCGCTTTATTTGCCAGCTCAGTTGCTTTCGCGTAATCACCATCTGCTAATGCTGCTTCAGCACTTTCAATGATCTTTCCTGTATCACGCCATTCAGCATTCATTTTCTTCGCCTGCGCATTGCTAGATTTTGCATCTGCAATTGCCTGTTCAGCAGTTGCCTGATCTACAACAGCATCACCATCTTCTGGAGTTGATGCACAACCTGCAACAAGGCCTAAAACTAGCATCATCATAAAAAATGATTTTAAAAGGTGGTTAAATTTCATCTTGTTCGTCTCCGGTAGACTTTTTTATATAGTTAGTAGGAGAAATTAGCAACGACACCATGAAGTGTCAAGCAAATCCCCCAAATAGGTCAGCTTTAATTTACGAGTGTGACCTATATCATATTTAGACCATATACTTACTGACACCTAGTGGTACGTCAGTAAATACGTTATTCTTGCCTGCCCCAACTATAAAGCATAAACAGGGTCTTTAAAAGATGACTGAATCTATAAAAATATTCCATAATCCACGGTGTTCTAAATCTCGTATGGCTATGACATTACTTACTGAGAAAGGAATCAAGCCTGAAGTTGTAGAATACCTCACAACACCGCCCTCAAAGCAGGAACTTGAAGACATACTCAATATGTTGAATTGTCAGCCTCGACAACTGATGCGCACTCATGAACAGGAGTATAAGGACAATAACTTATCTGACGAATCTCTTAGCCGCGACCAGTTAATTGATGCGATGCTTAAATTCCCAAAACTCATCGAACGACCTATTGTTATAAACAATGGCAAAGCTGCAATAGGCAGGCCTACTGAATCTATACTTGAGATTTTATAAATGATTGAAGTCATGGTTTTATACTATAGCCAGGGTGGCTTAACTGCAGAAATGGCACGAACTATTGCCCGTGGAGTCGAAGAAGTAGAAGGCGTACAGGCCAGATTAAGAACGGTTCCTGCCATTTCTACTGTTTGTGATGCAACTGAGCCCGTAGTACCTGAAGCGGGAGCGCCTTATGCTCTGCATTCTGATTTAGAGCAATGTGACGGCCTGATATTGGGTAGTCCAACCCACTTTGGTAATATGGCAGCTGCTTTGAAACACTTTATAGATGGTAGTGGTAGTTTATGGATGTCAGGGGCACTTATAGATAAACCCGCTGCTGTATTTACCTCAACCGCGAGTATTCACGGCGGTCAGGAATCAACCTTGTTAAGTATGTTATTGCCTCTATTACACCACGGAATGATTATTATGGGGTTACCTTACAGTGAGGCCTCATTACACAAAACAACTACCGGAGGCACCCCCTACGGTGCCAGTCGCCTTAATAGTGATAACAATGCTCCTCTGGATGAAGACGAAAAAAATCTATGTCTGGCGCTGGGTAGACGTGTTGCTGAGTCAGCCATTAAACTAAAACCGACAACATAGATTTCAATGAATAAAATTAAACTATCGCGACTCAGCACACTAGTGGGCTATTTTGGCTTACTTATATTTATTCCTGTCTGGCATATATTAGTCATTCCACTGGATGCTAAATTCATGTCAATTACTCTACTCGTGCAAATAGGGCCACTTATGTTTCCTCTAAGAGGAATATTACATGGCAGGGTATACACTCACGCATGGACTATGTACCTGGCATTATTCTATTTTGTTATCGGGGTCTGGTACGCTGGAGATGAAAGCACGCGTAATTTTGGTGTTGTTTTCAGTTTGTTAAGTATTCTGTTTTTTATAGGAACTATGCTATATACACGTTATCAGGGCATGGCAAATAATGTGCAAAACCTTGCTAAATCAGATACTGAAGATTGATTTGATATAGATCATTTTTTATTTTTTTCATCACGTTAACCTAACCATACCCGCTTAATTTAACTGGAAATAAAATGTATTCCCTCATCGAGCTCAAAAAACAGAATCAGGAAATCTCTGATTTAATCGAAGTTTTACGTGTTTTAATCGGCGACGAGAAACTGGTCAACAATCCGTTTGTGTGTGGTCTGGTTTCACGTTTCAATGAAAAAGTATGGATGCATCTGGTTTTTGAAGATAACTCGCTCTATTCAGAGCTAGCCAAAAATCGTAACCCGGATATTAGTGGTATTGCTCAACGCTTTCATGATAGCGCCAAAGAAATTAAAAAAGAATTTTCATGTTATGTAAAACTCTGGTGCAAAACATCTGGTACTGACCATGACCAACAAGCTTTTTGTGGTAACTCGCTAGACATGTTAGATAAAATTCAGCAACGTATTGAATTTGAAAGCAATAAAATATTTCCTCTGGTTGAGAGTCAGACTACTGCCTGAATCATCAAAAACTTAATCATAGGTCACCTGCCTCCATAAACTCGGGGGACACGATTTTTTTAATATTAAATTTATAAAAAATTTCAAAGCAAAACACATCAATATTGTCTAAACTTTAGTTCATGATCAGGCATATCGATAAAACATATATTCAAGCATTAGCTCTACTTTACATAACGGTTTTTTTTCTGCCTGCTTACGCGTCTGATATTGCCAAAGAAAAACGCATGAGAGATCAGGTCGCCGATTATGTAATGGACGGTGAAGTCGTTTTATTAAAAACTGACACAAATGAATTTTTATCCATCTATATGGAGTCTGACGAACAGCCCGTAAAAGGCTCCATCATTATTATTCATGGCCGTGGATATCACCCAAACTGGCCTGAACTGGTCTACCCTCTGCGTACTGGTTTACCTGAATATGGCTGGAACACACTTTCAATTCAAATGCCTGTGTTAAGCAATCAATCCTCATTTTACGACTATTTGAAAATACTGCCACAGTCCCACCCAAGGATTGAATCCGCGGTTGAGTTTTTGAAAGAAAAAGGCGCAGAAAATATTATTATTCTTGCCCATAGTTGTGGTGTTCACATGGCTTTTGACTGGTTACACAAAAACCCTGAATCCGGAATAAGTGCATTTATCGGAGTGGGTATGGGCTCAACTGACTATGGACAACCAATGTTAAAACCATTTGCATTAGAAGACATAAAAATACCTGTGTTAGATATTCGGGGAGAGAATGATTTCCCCGCGGTACATAGAAATGCCAAGCGTAGATTAAACAGAATAAAACAGGCCGGAAATTCAAAATCACAACAACGTGTTGTTGCTAAGTCAGATCATTATTTCACAGATCGCGCAGATGTATTATTAAAAGAAGTAACTAACTGGCTTAATACCCTGTAATGATTAATCGCCCAATACAGACTTAACAAATGGAATTGTCAGTCGTCGATGCTGTTGTAATTGAGCTTTATCCAACGCATCCAACACAGAAAAAAGATCTGCCATATCACGATTACAGTTATTAAGTAAATATTTCGCTACATTATCTGCCAGCTCAAAACCCCGACAAAGTGCCCGTTGCTGTAATGCCCTAGACTTTTCTGAATCACTTAAAGAACTCAATCTGAAAACTGGGCCCCATTGTAATCGTGAAATTAAATCTTTAAGGTTTATGTTGATTTCAGTCGGTGGCTGATCTGCCGCCAAAATTAATCGAACATTATTTCCTTTTGCATTATTTTCTCTAAAGCGGTTTATCAAATCAAATAAGGCCTCCTGCCATTGCGGTTTATTGTGCAATAACTGTATATCATCGATACAGCAAATATCCATTCCTTCCTGCCCCTGAAATATCTCCGGGGAATATTCAATTAATTGGTGCAAAGGCAAATAACTGAGTTTTATATTTCTACCTGTATGGAACTGACAGACTGCCTGTAACAAATGAGTCTTACCCGTATTATGAGCTCCCAATATATACACCTGTTTTTCAATATCATCTGTTTTGCTTTTTAAAAGCTCCAGTAACAACTGGTCGCCTCCCATAACAAAATTATCAAAGGTAAAACTATCTTTTAGTGCTAAGTCTAAAGTTAACTGGGTAAACATGATTAATAAAAAATTAGATTATTTTCAAGCCGCATTATTAAAAACGGAACTGGACTTATATTCATTACGTATATGGCGCAACATAACAACCAAAACGGCGGCAATTGGCAGAGCAAGTAAAATACCAACAAAACCAAATAACTGACCTCCGGCCAGAACTGCAAAAATTACAGCAACTGGATGAAGACCTATTTTATCACCTACCAGCACAGGTGTTAACAACATCCCTTCCAACATTTGACCGATACTAAAAACAATTACAACCGGTATTAACTGCATCACATCATGCGTTTGCAACAACATAGCAATGCTAGCCACTACTATACCGACAATAAACCCCAGATAAGGCACAAAACTGACCAGCCCGGCCAACATACCTATTAATAAAGCTAGCTTTAAATCTATAAACCATAAACCCGTTGAGTACACAGCACCTAAAGCTAACATAACGACAAACTGACCACGTAAAAATGCTGATAAAACCTCATCCGATTCTTTTGCAAGTTTTCTAATTACATGTAAAGATTTTCTAGGTAACAAGTCATCTATATGTGTGATCAATACATCCCAGTCACGCAACAGATAAAAGGTAACAACGGGTATTAATACCATATTAGCTACCCATACTGCTAATATTAAACCTGATGATGCGAGGGAAGAAACTATTTGAGAAACGACCCCTCCTGCCTGCACATAATGAGTCGAGAATAATTCTTTAAATAATTCCAGATTGAATATCGATGTGTCAATAGCAATATATTTCGTCACCATCGGTAATACATTATTTTGAATATGATCCAGATAAGCTGGCATATTTGAAATCAAATATCCAACCTGCTGCCCTAATAACGGCAAAATCAGGAAAGCCATAATTGTTAATATTAAAAACAGGGTAATAAAGACAATAGTGACAGCAATGCTACGCGATAATTTTTTTGAAAATCTGGGTTGAAATTTCATTTCCAGGCGATCTGCAATTGGATCGCCCAGATAAGCTAGTAATGCCGCTGCAAAAAAAGGCATTAATACTGGCGACAATAAATACAGGACATAACCGCTGATAGAAATTATCAGTAATATCATCCATTTTTGAGAATCCGATATTCGATTCATCCATTAAGCCTGTATTTTAAAATCTTTGGTAAAACAACGGGTAATAAACTATTGGTTTTCTCACCCAGTGCTTCATTTTGTGTTTCATCCTCTGTTTGTTGTGTGGATTCAGGTTGATTTTCAGGGGTAAGCTCTGCTGATTCAGAAGAGGCAGCATCCGTTATATCTGCTTGATTATCTGCTTGAATGTCTGGCCGATTATCTGGAACTAATATTTTACCCAATGCGATAATTCGTTTTAAATCACTTTCATCTCCACTCAATTCAATATGGAAATCAACCTGTGAGCGCCCTACCTCAGTAGCATAAACATTTTTAACCGGTGCGAGTGACGATAAGTAATGCGATGCCTTTGCATAACGACTCACACTGTTTAAGTCACTCACTCTTAGTAATAGCTCTCCATCATTTGCGCTATCTGAAAATACCGCAAAGCGACTGGATATATGATCAGTGGCAACACCGACCCCACTACTCATGAGCACATCCAGATCTAAAGCAGATAGTTTCCAGCTCTGGGTTTGATCTTCCATCAATAATGACCAGTTAACGGTCCAGCTACCGTTTGACCAGTTCATACGCCCTAGTACAATAGCATCAACCGGATAACGTTTACTTGCCTGCTTAATTGGCTCCCAGAATTCGCCCCAGACATCGATAAACTTAACAACCTGTTGATCCTGTTTATCATATTCTGGCCAGATAACGGGCAGACCACGTTCTTTGGCCTCATTTGTCACCGCATCTTTAATTTGTGATACATCTGATTTTTTAAGTAAATACCGATTTCGACCGTCTTTAACCGCTAACCAGACTAATACATTTGGTCGTTGATAACCCCATATAGGCAAACCATTATCACGCAATAACTGTTTAACCTTTGCACCGTCGAACTGCATCCACAATTTAAACCTGGGCGCTATCAAAGCACCGGTTTTCTTCATATACAACTCTATTTCAGGCTCGGTCATCGCTTTATAACGATATTGACGCACCATACGCGTGGCTTTTTTCAAATCAAGCCGTGTGGGAGCCAGACTGTTACCTGACATGCGGACAGATACTTCGATTAAGCCCTGCTCAAAAGCAGCCCCCCGAATTTGCTTTTCCTGACTGATAACAGGCAAATTAACTTCGTAGATATGCTTAATAGTGTATGCCTGCACATTTGCAGACAGGATAAATAAGATAAAAATACTAAAAAATATTGTTTTACGCTTCATTTTCATTCGTGACCATTGCCAGGAAGATGTACAATACCACATCTTTTAATCGTCATGGTTTACCAGGTTCGCAATGTCTCAAACAGATTCACAAAAATCAACTAGTCAATCCCTTAATTACCGTGATGCCGGTGTCGATATAGACGCAGGTGCAGATCTGGTTGAACAAATAAAACCCCATGTCAAAAAGACCATGCGCCCGGAAGTTATGGGCGGACTGGGTGGGTTTGGTGCCTTATTCGAAATTCCTCTCGAGCGTTATCAGAAACCCGTGCTGGTATCTGGCACCGACGGTGTAGGCACAAAACTGAAACTAGCACTGCAAATGAACAAACATGACACCATCGGCATTGACCTGGTAGCTATGTGTGTTAACGATATACTGGTTTTAGGTGCTGAGCCACTTTATTTTCTTGATTACTACGCAACCGGCAAGCTCGATACTGCGGTAGCCACTGATGTCATAAAAGGAATTGCTGAAGGCTGCATCCAGTCTGGCTGCGCTTTAACGGGTGGCGAAACGGCAGAAATGCCTGGTATGTACAGTGAAGGTGATTATGACCTGGCCGGGTTCTGTGTTGGCATTGTTGAAAAAGACAAAATTATAGATAGCAGCAAGGTAGAAGCCGGCAATGTATTAATCGGTATCGCTTCATCAGGCCCTCACTCAAATGGTTATTCACTTATTCGTAAAGTTTTAGAGGTAAGCAACGCAGACTTAAGCGAAGACTGCGGCAATCAATCTCTGGGAGAGGCCCTGCTTGCCCCGACACGCATTTATGTTAAAAGCATCCATGCATTACTTGAACAAATTGATATCAATGCCATGTCTCATATCACAGGGGGCGGTTTAACCGAAAACCTGCCCCGCGTTATGCCCGAAAATACCCGTGCACAAATTGATGTGAATAGCTGGGAATTACCTGCTGTCTTTAAATGGTTACAGCAACAGGGCAATATTGAAGACCTTGAAATGTATCGCACCTTTAACTGTGGAATAGGCATGGTACTCGTTGTAAATGAAGAAGATGCAGATACCGCTATTGATGTACTAAACAGTGCTGGCGAAGCCGCATTTAAACTGGGAAAAATCACCAGCTCAAATGGCGCACCTGACGTTATAATTGATTAAGCCTGTTTTTAATGAGTACGCCCAATATCGATATTGTTGTGCTGATTTCTGGTAATGGCTCAAATTTACAGGCCATTATTGACGCAATCACAGCAGGTAAATTACACGCCAATATAAAAGCGGTTATAAGTAACCGCCCGGGGGTTAAAGGTTTAACGCGAGCACAGGCTGTTAAAATACCTGCCCTAACCCTTGATCACAAACAATTTACAAGCCGCGAAGCATTTGACCAGCAACTTATTCAGGAAATAGATCATCACAAGCCTGATCTGGTCATTCTAGCGGGTTTTATGCGCATACTGACTGATGAGTTTGTAGAACATTACGCTGGCCGACTGTTAAACATACACCCGTCTCTACTACCAGAATTCACCGGCCTTAACACCCACCAACGTGCACTTGATGCGGGTGTAAAGCAACATGGTGTAAGTGTGCATTATGTGAATAATGAACTCGATGGCGGCCCATTGGTCTTACAGGCAGTCATTGATGTACGGGAAACCGATACAGTTGAGTCACTACAACAACGCATTCATCAGCAGGAACATATAATTTACCCAATGGTTATAGAGTGGGTGGCACAGGGGCGACTCAAAGTCATAAATCAACAGCCTATACTGGATAAACAACTACTGGAAACCCCGGCCAAATGGATCAACAACCAGCTCGTCAATTAACTTTTTACCGCATAAAAGCCTGTTTCCTGCTGTTATTAGCTTTAACACTAAATGTTCCTGTTTTATTCACAAACGTACAGGCCGCATCTGATTCCAGGTTTAAACTACCCGCTAATCACCAGATCACATACAGTATTGAGAAATATGGCAGTTACGTGGGAAATTTGAAAAATAAACTGCTCTATGAAAAGGGCGTTATTAGTTACACATCAGTGGCAACCGCGAAAGGATTTGCGGCTCTTTTTTTGAAAGCTAATCCGACCGAAACCAGTATTTTAGACTGGCCTGAAACGTCTGATTTAACACAACCTGAACAGCAAAGTTATCTTTATACTCAGGAAAAAAAGCATAAGAAAAACCAGCAAATTTTATTCGACCACTCAGTAAACGGTAAAACGCTGATTAATGGCTCTTATAAATTCAAGCCTTATAACCTGCAAACCGAGCATTTAGTCTGGAGCCGACAGATTATACCTCTGTTAATGAGTAATGACTTACAACAAAACCCGGCTATAACCAGTAATAGCTTTTATATTACGGACAAGGGACATATTCGCAAATACACCTATACTCTAGAAAACGCCGAAGATATAGCGTTTGAAAACCAAAAGGTGCCGGTATTAAAATTTAAGATAAGCAAACAAGACGGACGACGTATGTCATACGTCTGGTTATCAAAAAACCACTATTATCTGCCTTTAAAAATTGAACAATATAAAGATAACGACTTAAATGTACGTATGTTAATGACACACTTTAACCTAATTTAAACAGAATCCAAGATGACTGATATAAACCAGGAAGACGACGACTGGGTTAGCAAAACCCAACGCAAGAAAGAATGTGATGATGTTTTGCTACTCGGTGAGAAAATGATCGCACTGAACAAAGAAGAACTTGATCAGATTAATATGGACGATGAGTTACGTGGCGCAATTGAAGAGGCGCAACGTATAAAATCCAATAGCGCGCTTAAACGACAAAAACACTTTATTGCGAAAATCATGCGTGGTCTGGCAGATGAAACTCTAGCAAGCCAGTTAGAACGTGTATTACATAAACACGATATTTATAATGCTGACTTTAAACGTATGGAAAAATGGCGAGATAGCATTATTGAAAATGGTGACAGGGCTATTAATGCCTTTATAGAGGAGCACCCTCAGGCCGATCGTAGTCACCTCAGGCAGCTAGTAAGAAATATAGATAAAGAGAAGAAAAACAATAAACCACCTGTCGCCTTTAGGCAGATTTTTAAATATATTCGAGAAGTGGTCGAACTGGATTCAGGTGATAATGAGAACGACTATTAAGATAATTCTACTGCTATGATCTATACTGAAATGATCGTTAATATATTAATTTTGAGTAATTTTCATGGACTTCACCAGCATTCATAATTTTTACGAGCACCTGGTTATTGACTACCTACAGGCTGAAATAATACCCAACCACACAGAGCAATCAGCAGATTTCTTTCTTGATGTTGCATGTTATGCATTATCAAAACTGCCATCCCGCTATATGCGACATGAGATTGATATGGCTTTTTATCTGGAATCAGCAGAAAGAGCTCAAATGATGGATGAGGTTAAGGAAAAAGTTGATGACGCAGTTGAATATATCACTGAAAATTTTAACAAAGATGAACGTTATGAATCGTAACCGAAAATCGTTGAAAAACTGAATAGCCGATTTTTAATTTATATACTGCTAAAAAAGCACACTGCCCCGGCACATATCCATCGGGGACAGAGCATCTTTTCCGCTCAGTCCCCGATGGATATGTGCCACAGCAGGGCACAAAACATCAAGTAAATAAAACGGTTAACTTTTAGGCCTTTTTAAAGCTCAACTTATCACCGTCAATTTCAACCGCTATGACATCCCCGGCGATGAATTCGCCCTGCAATAACAACTGCGCTAACGGATTCTCAAGACTATGTTGAATAGCTCTTTTCAGTGGCCTTGCTCCATATACTGGATCAAATCCTGCATCACCCAGTTTATCAAGCACTGCTTCACTTAGCTCCAGGCCTAATTCCCTTTCCTGTAAACGATGACGTAATATATCAACCTGTATAGCCGTGATAGAGCGAATTTGCTCACGCCCTAAAGTATGGAATACAACAGATTCATCAATCCTGTTTATGAATTCGGGTCTGAAATGTTTACCAACAACTTCCATTACCGCAGATTTCATTCCTTCAAAATCACCTTTGTCAGTATATTCCTGTATATACTGAGAGCCCAGATTAGATGTCATAATAATAACCGTGTTTCTAAAATCAACCGTACGTCCCTGACCATCAGTTAAGCGCCCATCATCTAAAACCTGAAGCAGAACATTAAAAACATCCGGGTGCGCTTTTTCCACTTCATCCAGCAAAACAACTGAATAAGGTTTACGGCGTACTGCTTCGGTTAAATATCCGCCTTCTTCATAACCAACATAACCCGGTGGTGCTCCTATTAATCGGGCCACCGAGTGTTTTTCCATAAATTCTGACATATCAATACGAACCATCGCATCTTCTGTGTCAAACATAAATTTTGCCAGTGCTTTTGTTAACTCCGTTTTACCCACACCAGTAGGGCCTAAAAATAAAAACGAACCATTTGGGCGATTAGGATCAGACAGGCCGGCACGTGATCGCCTTATTGCATTAGAAACAGAGGTAACCGCTTCCTCCTGCCCGACAACACGTCTGGTTATCTCTTCTTCCATGCGCAGCAGTTTATCTTTTTCACCTTCCATCATTTTCGAAACAGGTATGCCTGTTGCTCTTGAAACAACTTCGGCAATCTCTTCTTCAGTGACACGGTTACGTAACAGAGTCATTTCCTGCATTTCTGCCTGCGAAGCCATATCCAGTTCTTTTTCAAGTTCTGGAATGCGCCCGTACTGCAATTCAGACATACGTGCTAAATCATTAGCCCGACGCGCGGTTTCTAATTCCAGGCGAGCCTGTTCTAATTTTTCCTTAATACTGGCGCTACCGTGTAAAGCCGCTTTTTCAGACAACCATACTTCTTCTAGTGTCTGGTACTCCTGTTCAAGCCCATCAATTTCTTCCTGTAACTTTAACAAACGTTCTTTAGATGCCCTGTCATCTTCTTTTGTCAGGGCTTCACGTTCAATTTTTAATTGAATTAAGCGACGTTCCAGCCTGTCCATGACTTCCGGTTTAGAGTCAATTTCCATGCGAATACGACTTGCCGCTTCATCAATTAAATCTATTGCTTTATCAGGTAACTGCCGATCAGTAACATAACGATGTGATAATACCGCGGCAGAAACAATTGCCGGGTCAGTTATATCAACACCATGATGAACTTCATAACGACCTTTTAAACCACGCAAAATTGCGATGGTATCTTCAACGCTGGGTTCATCAACCAGTACCTTTTGAAAACGTCTTTCAAGTGCCGCATCTTTTTCTATATATTTGCGATACTCATCAAGCGTTGTTGCGCCTACACAATGTAACTCACCTCTGGCAAGTGCAGGTTTTAACATATTACCCGCATCCATAGCGCCCTCAGATTTACCCGCGCCTACCATCGTGTGAATTTCATCAATAAATAAGATAACCTGACCTTCCTGTTTAGACAGGTCATTTAGAACCGCTTTTAAACGTTCTTCAAATTCACCGCGAAATTTTGCTCCGGCAATTAATGCCGCTAAATCGAGTGACAGTAAACGTTTACCTTTTATACCATCAGGCACTTCACCATTAACAATACGCTGAGCTAGACCTTCAACAATAGCCGTTTTACCAACACCTGGTTCACCAATTAGAACCGGATTGTTTTTTGTACGTCTTTGCAATACCTGAATTGTTCGCCGAATTTCTTCATCTCGACCAATAACGGGGTCTAATTTACCCTGTTCAGCTCGTTCAGTTACATCAACAGTATATTTCTCAAGTGCCTGCCGTTGATCTTCTGCATTTGGGTCATTTACACTTTGCCCGCCACGCACTTTTTCTATTGCTTCTTCGAGTGATTTTTTATCGGCACCAAACTCTCTTAAAATATCACCAATACGCGATTTTTCTTCAATCGCCGCAAGTACAAACAATTCACTAGAGATATAATCGTCTTTACGCTTTTGCGCTAACTTATCTGTTACATTTAACAGGCGCCCTAAATCATTGGAAAGATGAATATCGCCTTCATTACCTTCAACCTGGGGAAAGTGCTCAATTTCCTCTCCCAGTTTTGAACGCAAACCATTCACATTTACATTGCTCATACTTAATAAATGACGCACTGATCCACCATCCTGGTCAAGCAATGCCAGCATGAGGTGTAATGGTTCTATAAACTGATGATCTCGCCCAACTGCGAGTGATTGCGCTTCAGAAAGCGCCATTTGAAATTTGCTGGTTAATCGATCCATTCTCATGGCATGTCCTCGGTAAATTTTCTATTAACTAGAAGATATGGGTTGATCAAAAAATTTCAAGGGATAGACTAAAACTCCGGGTTATAAAACAACTGCTAAAAGCGCTTAAAGTTATAACACACCGCTGATTTTTAATTTGAAAACTTGCTCAATAATTCATCGGTCAGCATGGGTTTTCCCATTAAGTACCCCTGGGCTATATCACACTTGTTTTTTGCTAAAAAGGCCCAATGCTCTTCAGTTGCGACACCCTCGGCAACAACAGTTAAACCCAACTTATGAGCCATCGCAATTACCGCTGCGGCAATTTCCATATCATCCTTATCATTGGGTATATCTGTAATAAACGCTTTATCTATTTTTAGTGTATCAATAGGCAAACGTTTTAAATAATTAAGTGATGAGTAACCGGTTCCAAAATCATCAATGGTAAGTGATATACCTAATGCTTTAATCTGATCTAGCAAATCAATTGCATGATCAATTTGTTCCATTAATGTAGTTTCAGTAATTTCAAGCTCTAATTTTACTGCCTTAAAATCTGTTTCCGCCAATGTGTTCTGTATCGTTTCTAAAAGATAAGGGTCACGAAACTGACGGGTAGATAAATTCACGGCCAACTCAATATCGGGCATGCCTTTCTGCTCCAGACTCTTAATTTCTTTACACGCTGTTCTTAAAACCCATTTACCCAGTTTCACCATTAACCCAGCAGTTTCTGCAATGGGGATAAAATATTCTGGTGACAGCTCCCCTTTAGTTGGATGATTCCACCTTATCAAGGCTTCCACTCCAACCAGTTTTTTAGTTTTAATATCACATTTAGGTTGATACTTAACATGCAACTGATCACTATTTAAAGCTTGCCGCAAATCATTCTCTATACTCAAATGATCAACAATTTGCGTATTCATCTCTTCTGTAAAAAACTGATAATTATTTCTACCGGATGACTTGGCTTTATACATAGCCATATCCGCATTCTTCAATAAAATATCTGCATTCAAGCTATCTGCTGGTGCGAGTGTAATACCGATACTGGGAGAAATTAATATTTCATTTTTTAGCAGTAGAATGGGCTCAGACATGGCGTCCATTATTTTTCTTGCAACTGAAGAAGCACCTGACATCCCGTCGATATCCGTCAGTAAAATAACGAATTCATCTCCACCCATTCGTGCAACCGTATCCTGATACCTTACACATTGCCGTAAAGTTTCAGCCACTTTCATTAATACTGCATCGCCAACATCATGCCCCATAGAGTCGTTAATTCGTTTAAACTCATCTAAATCCAGATATAATAAAGCAGCCGTTGCATCTGTTCTTTTCAAACCTTTTAAAACTTGTTCTAACCTGTCTCTAAATAATATACGATTTGCCAAACCGGTTAAGCTATCAACATATGCTAGCTCTTCCATTTTTAAATGCGCTTCTTTTAGTTGTGACACATCTTCAAAAACAGTAACGAAATGCGTAATTGCAGACATTTCATTGGTAATAGATGATACTGACATTAATACCCATATATTACCTTCTTCTTTTTTTCTTAGCCGCATTTCTCCTTGCCAGTCCTGCCCCTGATTTATTCTCTTCCATAAATCTGCCATTTCCTGCACATCAATATCTTCAGGCTGAAATATACTGGCGTTTTTATTCAGCAGTTCTTCTTTTGTATATTTTGTTATTTCACACAATTTAGGATTAGCATATTCAATATTTGCATCTTTATCTGTTATTAAAACCATAGAACCACTTTGTTCAACAGCAGACGAAAGCATTTTTAATTTTAATTGCTGGCTACGAATATCTGTCATATCCTTTATGCCTTCAACAAAACCATCAAACCTGTCCTGCTCATCCAATAAGGGAGCAGATTCAACCTGAATTAAAACACTGTGCCCCTTTTTATGTAAAAGCTCTATTTCATAAACACTGGATAAACCTTTTTTTCTTTCAATTATCTGTTTTTTTAATACCTTCTGATTATTATTATTTTCAAAATTAAATACGGGTACCCCCAACATATCTTCAATTCTGTAACCCAGCATATCGACGAGTGCCTGATTAACGAACCGGATATTGTTATATCGATCAATTACCCAGATACCTTCATTTAAGTTTTCAACTATACGTTTGTATCTGTTCTCACTTGCCGCCAGATCACGCATCACAGTGAAAACGTGTTGCGCCCATCCTTTTACATCACGTTTTATAACACTGGCGATAACTTCAACTTCACACCAGTCTCCCAGTTTGCGTTTAACCCGCATAGTACAACTTAGTTTTTTTAAATCCCCGGAATAGAGTTGATTAAAAAGGCTAATCACTCGTGCGTGATCATCGGGATGAATTTGTTGACCCCACCAACTATGAAAAATTTCAGCCGCAGGAATTTCTTCGGCTGTGTAACCTAAAATTTGAGCCCAGGAATTAGAAAAATTCAGAACAGGCGTCGGGGGTAAGCAATAATCACATAATCCCAGATTACACAGGCTGATCGCCAATGCATTGGATTGCGGTACATCTAAATTTAATCCCTTTGGCATATATAATTTATAATTCGATAACTTATTTAGGTTAATAATAGATGATTCTTAGAGAATATGTTGCATTGAACGTATTTATCAAAAGCTATTTTTTATAATTTTTACGCTTAAACAAATCACTGCGACGGCTTACCAGCCGATCAAGAAATAACAGGCCGTCCAGATGATCAAGTTCATGCTGTATCGCTCTAGCCTCGAAACCACTTGATTCAATTTCATGGGTCCCACCTGTTTCATCCATATAATTTAGTTTAATTTTTTCAGCTCGAATAACATTACCGGTGAAGTCAGGTACAGATAAACAGCCTTCACGCCCCATATGCATGCCATCCCAGGCGGTTATTTCAGGATTAATCATAATCATATGACCGTGGTTATCCACTGGTTTGCGCATATTTGATACATCAACAATAACTATTCTTTGAAAATGATTAACTTGAGGTGCAGCGATACCGACAGCGCCAGGCCCTGCCATACGGGCCTGCTCTAACCCACGTATGAAGCTTAATACGTCTTTATCGATAGACTCGACACTTTCTGATATTTGTTTTAAGCGCTGATCCGGGTAAGTCAAAATATCCATTAAATCCTACCCCCTTAATGTATTTATTTCATCAAGGTTTACTTCAATATCAGAGTTCAGAGCATCCAGTGCATTTTGTAATGACTCAACACCTTTAGTGGCCAGCCCCTCTAAAGTCATTATGTAAATTGGTTTTTCTTTAGTACCACCAAGATCCGTTTCAAGATCTATGATATTTAAACCTGCCACGGCTAAAGCTGAAGTCACCTGTGCGACGATGCCATTTCTATCTGCACCATAGACTGTAACCTGCACATCGGGATCAGGTCTTAAAACGTCTGTATCTACATCTTCATCTATATGTAAATGCAAACTCATGTTTTTACATATTTCGCTTAATATATTTCGCAGGTCTTTTTCTTCATCATGGGAGACACGTAACATAATGGCAAAGTTTGCACCCAGGCGCATCATAGACGCCTGAGCCAAACTGCAACCCTGCTTATAAAGAACCTCTGTCACTGCGGCAACAATACCTGCCTGGTCTGCACCAACCAGTGTTAATACTGAGCACTTCATTTTTTTCTCCAAAAATTATGAGACTTTATTCAAACCAGATCAAACTAGCCTGACGTCCTGTTTTACCATCTCGGCGATAGGAATAAAATTGATCCGCATCAGTATAGGTGCAATACTCACCACCGTATATTTCCCTGATACCGATATTGTGTAAACGTAATTTTGCCAGAAGATAAATATCTGCCAGATAATGACCCTGGCGATTTTGTTTAAACGCTTCTATGGCTTTCGGCTGATTATTAACAAAGATATTAAAAACATCTTCACCTACTTCAAAAGCATGCGCACCTATAGCCGGGCCTAACCAGACCAGAAGTTCACTGTGCCTTTCACTAAGCGATGCTACCGTAGCTTCAATAACATCATCGGCAAGGCCGCGCCAGCCGACATGTGCCGCAGCCACTTTATTTCCTTTACGATTACAAATTAATACAGGTAAACAATCAGCCGTCATAACGGCACATACCGTATTAGCCGTTTCACTGAATGAGGCATCTGCCTGAGTTAATTGATTATTATCTTTTTGCCCGCTCAAAGAAACCGAGTTTATATAATTAGCATTGATCACCCGATTTCCATGCACCTGATCGAGCCAGCGCGGCTCTTCTGGAATGTTAAACTGGTGAATCATTTGCTGCCGGTTGGCCAGAACATGTTGAGGGTCGTCTTCAACATGGAGGCCGAGATTTAAACCCGCATAAACACCTGTACTGACCCCGTGTTTACGCGTTGTACAAAAAGCATGAATGTTTTCGGCTGCAGGCCAGTCTGGTTTTATAATGTACTCGTTAATATCAGTCTCTCGTTTATTTCAATCGGAAATATTTAATCACTCA
This sequence comes from Gammaproteobacteria bacterium, assembly GCA_026197015.1. GTDB lineage: Bacteria > Pseudomonadota > Gammaproteobacteria > SZUA-229 > SZUA-229 > SZUA-229. The sequence continues at coordinate 22,626 of JAPHRB010000022.1, forward strand.
TGTGTATATTCATCGGAGAAATCATCCAGATCGTAATCGTCTTCCGTTATATCCCTGGCTATATCATCCTCAAGCACAGCTATAAGTTGTTTCATATCGTCTGGTAAAGGCGCCTTCCATTCCATATGTTTACCCGTAGCTGGATGGATTAAGCCCAGTTTACGCGCGTGTAATGCCTGACGATTAAAACCACGCAACATCTCTTTTAAAGCATCGCCACAACCCTGAGGTAGCTGCAGTCTCCCACCATAAGTTTGATCACCGACTAACGGGTGTTTTATATGCGCCATATGCACACGTATTTGATGGGTACGACCTGTCTCAAGATTAACCTTAATTCGACTATGCCCACGATAACGATCTAACACACGAAAATGGGTGATCGCCTGTTTGCCTTCCGCTTTTACTGCCATCTTTTTTCGGTCACGACCATGACGACCAATACCGACATCAACCGTACCACCCGAAGTTAATACACCAAAAACGATCGCCTGATACTCTCTATGAACCGTACGTGCCTGTAATTGTTCAACCAGTAATTTATGCGCTTTAAGTGTTTTAGCAACAACCAGTAAACCGGAAGTATCCTTATCAAGACGATGTACGATGCCTGAACGAGGCACCTCATGTAATTTGTCATCATGAAATAACAAACCATTCTGCAGCGTACCATCCGCATGCCCTGCTGCTGGATGCACTACCAGCCCAACGGGTTTATTTACAACCAGGATATCATCATCTTCATAAACTATATCCAGCTTCATATCCTGAGCGACAACGCCCTGATCAAGGATTTCATGCTCTATATGCAATTCAAGCTGATCACCACCAATAACTTTATCTTTGGCCCTTGGTATTACCCCATCTAATAAAACCCGCTCCGCTTTTATCCACTGCTGCAGTCGACTGCGGGAATAATCAGGGAACATTTTCACTAAAACTGCGTCCAACCTCTGGGATGCGTACTCCAGTGGAACGGTTATTTTTACAATTTCATGATTTATACCATCGGACATAGACAACTTCTCTTGTATAATGCCGAAATGGCTTTGACTTGTTCAATTTCAATTAACACTATTTAACCTTATATTTTACGACACCATACGATGCTGCAATTATGACACGATTACTTTCTACACTTATCTTATCTTTGTTTCTCATCGCCTGCAGTGATGACGGCGTAAAAAAAGATATTTTTGCCGACTGGAGCGCACTGGACTTTTACGATGAAGCCACTATCGCACTTGAGGCCGGTGAATTCGAAGAGGCTATCAGAAATCTTGAAAATCTGGAAGCTCGTTTCCCCTTTAGCCCCTATGCAAGACAGGCTCAGCTTGATGTTGCTTATGCTTATTATAAATTCGAAGAGCCAGAGTCTGCCATCGCAGCTGCAGACCGCTTTATTCGAATAAACCCCAGAGATCCAAATGTTGACTATGCCTGGTATTTAAAAGGTCTGGCAGACTACAATCGGGGCAGCGGTTTTCTCGATAGTTATTTTGCACGTGATCTGTCACAGCATGATAACAAATCCATGAATGATGCCTTACGTAGTTTTTCAACCCTGGTTGAGCGTTACCCCGATAGCCGTTATGCCATGAATTCATACCAGCATATGCTTTACCTGCGTAATCAGCTAGCAAAAGCAGAATTACATGCAGCCAATTACTACATGAAACGCAAAGCCTGGTTGGCCGCAGCCAAACGCGGTCAATATGTGTTAGAAACTTATCCAACAACCCCCGCCAGCAGAGAAGCGCTGAAAATAATGGTGCAGTCATATAACAAACTTGGTTTAAATGACCTGGCTGCAGATGCGCAATCTGTACTGGATATTAACCCTGTTGTTAAAAAGCAGTTTATAGCCAGTGGTGATACTGAGCTGGAAGCGCCTGCGAACTAAAACATAACACTGTTCATGCCCATCTCCCTCGGGGATGGACCGCCGCTGTTTGGCGCTCCGTCCCCTTAACCCATACCACTATGCGCTGATAGTGTCATAAACCGACTCCGCCAAACTCTTGATGGCATCAAACAGGGGACAGAGCGCAAAAAGCGCGGTCTTTCCCCGAGGGAGATGCGCCTGAACAGGGTAATCACGTTCAGTTGAGATTCACCTAAATTACTGATGAGCTATCAGCTTCTTCTATATCCAGACGTGATGGGGTATCGCCTGTCACGCCCAAAGGCACGTTGCGTAACTCTTACTCCCGGTGGTGCCTGACGACGTTTATACTCATTCATCTGCACCATACCCAGTACTTTTTCTACAATTTGCTGATCATAACCTGCATCAATAATCTGCTGTTTTGGCAGATCTTCTTCAACACTCATTCTTAGAATTGCATCGAGAATTGCGTAATCCGGCAAACTATCCTGATCTTCCTGGTCTGGCCTTAATTCAGCCGATGGCGGCCTGTCGAGTACACGTTGTGGTATAACCTGACTAACAGCGTTCCTATAATCACACAGTGCGTAAACCAGCTGTTTTTCTACATCTTTTAAAGGTGCAAAACCACCCGCCATATCTCCATACAAAGTACTGTAACCCACTGCCATTTCACTCTTATTACCCGTCGTCAGCACCATACGACGTGATTTATTAGATAAAGCCATTAAAATAACACCGCGGCAACGGGCCTGAATATTTTCTTCTGTAGTATCCATTTCAGTACCGGCAAACTCTTCTTTCAAGGTTTCCAGAAAAGCCTGGAAAGTGGGCTCAATTGAAATTTCTTTATACTCAACGCCCATAATCTCAGCCTGAGCACGTGCATCATGCAGACTCATTTGTGCGCTATACCTTGATGGCATCATTACCGCGTGCACCTGATCGGCTCCCAGAGCATCTGCTGCAATAGCCAGCGTCAGGGCGGAATCAACCCCGCCTGACAGACCAATGACCACACCGTTAAAACCATTACCCGTCACATAATCACGCACTGCCGTTACTAATGCTTTGTATAAACTGGCCAGTTCACTTTCCGGTTGATAAAAATGTGTATCAAACGCTGTAACCTGTTTATCTGCGTGTAACTGGTAATGAAGTAAAACACTATCAAAGTCGGGCCCGCGACCCACAAGTTCAGACTGAGCATTCATAACCAGAGAATCACCATCAAATACCAGCTCATCCTGTCCACCGACTAAATTTAAGTAGAAAAACGGCAAAGGCACTTTCTTTTGACGGTCACGCAACATATCCAGTCGCTGTTGGTGCTTATTTCGATGATAGGGAGAGGCATTTAAAATAACAATAGCATCAGCCCCTGCAGCCTGTGCTTGCTGAATCGGCTCATCAAACCAGGCATCCTCGCATATGACCAGGCCTATTTTCTGCTGTTTACAATTGATAACCAGGGGTTTATGGCCGGCTTGAAAATAACGCTTTTCATCAAATACCGAATAATTAGGTAAACTATATTTATAGTACTCACCTATGACCCTGCCCTTTTCACAAACAATTGCCGCATTAAATAACTCATGCTGATGTAATCGAGGGGAACCAAATACCACCAGCATTTCGCCGGTGTTTTTAGCAATCTCTTCGATAGCGGTTTCAATCTGACGAATAAAACCCTGCCGTAATAACAGGTCTTCTGGTGGGTAACCGCTTAATGCCAATTCAGGGAAAACGGCAACATCCGCTCCAGCCTGTTTTGCCTGTTGCATCTGGCTTATAATTTTCCGGGTATTGGCTTTAATATCACCTACC
>JAPHRB010000047.1 GCA_026197015.1 Gammaproteobacteria bacterium
GGGCAGTCTTGAATTATCAAATAAAGTGATTCAAGTTGAACAGCGATATGTACCCAAAGGTTTAAATTTATCAGTCGATGTTATCAGGCAACTGCCAGGTTTGACCATACATGATGTAATGCAGTTACCATTGAGTCAATGTGCAGAGTTTTTTAAATTAATAAAATTGCCAGAGGCATTTGATGAAGCAGCACAGTTATTGCTGAGTGAAATTCGTTCACGTTTAAATTACTTATTAGAAGTGGGTCTGGGTTACCTTACACTTGATCGTCAGTCACGAACTTTAAGTGGCGGTGAAGTGCAGCGTATTAATTTAACCACGGCGCTGGGCACATCTTTAGTTAATACCTTGTTCGTGCTCGATGAACCGAGCATTGGCCTGCATCCGCGAGATATAAATCGCCTGGTCAAGGTATTACATCGATTAAGAGATGCGGGTAACTCTTTGCTTGTTGTTGAGCATGATCCACAGGTCATGTTAGCCGCCGATAGAGTTTTAGATATTGGCCCGGGACCAGGAAAACAGGGTGGTGAAATTTGTTTTTACGGCACACCCAAACAGTTGTTGCGTGATAAGAAATCCCTTACAGCTGCTTATTTATCGGGTAAAAAAAGTGTAAGTCCTGCACGAAGTGAATTCACGCAAGTCAGTGAAGATTATAAAACAGCTGATAAATTTAAAACAGAATCAATTCAAATAATTGGCGCAACTGAGCATAACTTAAAAAATATTGATGTAAGTTTTCCGTTACATCAGCTGGTTTGCATAACGGGAGTGAGTGGTTCAGGTAAATCTACGTTAATGAGAGATGTTTTATATCCATGGATATGTAAACACAAAGGTAAATCAGTTGAAACACCCGGTTTATGTAAAAAAGTAACAGGTCATCATCATATCAATGATGTTGTTCTTGTTGATCAGAGTCCTATAGGAAAAACCACTCGCTCTATTCCCGCTACCTATGTAGGTGCGTTTGATGTTATTCGTAAATTATTTATCAAGCAGCCTTTATCAAAAGAGCGTAACTATAGCCCTGGCACATTTAGTTTTAACTCGGGTAACGGGCGTTGTCCTACCTGTTCGGGCAACGGTTTTGAAATGATTGAAATGCAGTTTCTTAGTGATGTCTATGTACGCTGCCCTGATTGTGATGGTAAACGATATCGAGATGAAATTTTACAGGTTAAAGTATTAGGCGATGTAGCCCTGAGTGCTGATGAAAGCCAGTTAGAAGCAAAGTCGATTGCCGATGTTTTACAAATGACAGTCTCAGAAGCGCTGGTGTTTTTTGCTAGTGAGGCAGAGGTGGTTAAAGTATTACAACCCCTGGTTGATGTAGGTCTGCCTTATCTTCAATTGGGTCAGGCTGTGCCTACCTTGAGTGGAGGCGAGGCGCAGCGTCTGAAACTGGCGGGTCATCTGGCCAGAAATATAAAGAGTAAAAATTCAAAAACGGAAAAAAATAACAAGGGCACATTATTTTTATTTGATGAGCCTACAACGGGACTGCACTTTGATGACATTGCAACCTTAATGCAGGCTTTTCGCCAGTTAATAAATGCTGGAAACTCTTTACTGGTAATTGAACATAATCTTGATGTTATCCGTTGTGCTGACTGGATTATAGATATTGGCCCAGATGGCGGAGACCTTGGTGGAGAACTGGTTGGTCAGGGGCAACCCCGTTTATATGCAGAAAGCAATAATAGTTATACGGCTATTGCCTTGCGTGAATATGAAAAATCGTTTGACTCGTCTATATCAGAAGCGATGAACATTTTGCCAGCTAAATCGTCTGCTGTTAAAACAAATAAATCAATTCAGGTTCATAATGCGCGAGAGCATAATTTAAAAAATGTCGACATTGAAATACCCCGAAATAAATTTACGGTTATATCAGGGGTTAGTGGTAGCGGCAAAAGTACGGTTGCTTTTGATATTATTTTTGCTGAAGGTCAGCGACGTTACCTTGAATCTTTAAATGCCTATGCAAGGCAATTTGTGCAACCCGCATCGAGACCAGATGTGGATGCTATTCATGGCATTCCGCCTACGGTCGCTATTGAGCAGAGAACCAGCCGAGGTGGTCGTAAAAGTACAGTAGCAACACTTACTGAAATTTATCATTACCTGCGCCTGTTGTATGTAAAGCTGGGTACACAATACTGCCCCGATTGTGAGGTGGCTATTGAACCGCAAACGCCTGATGCCATTCTTGCATTACTGCAAAAAGAATATAAAAATCGCCAGGTAATTTTACTTGCACCTTTAGTGGTAGCACGAAAGGGTATTTACAATGAGCTTGCAAAATGGGCAGCTTCTAAAGGTTATCAGCAATTACGTGTAGATGGTGAATATGTGTCGACTGAGCCATGGCCAAAGCTGGCACGTTATAAAGAACACGATATTGAATTACCGCTAGGCGAACTGAAAGTTGGGGTTAATAACGAGCATGAATTATCTGTATTACTCAAACAGGCGTTAGATATGGGTAATGGGGTTGTTATTGTAGAGCCGCTTAAAAAAGTCACCAGCAAACAGAAAGGAGAGGTTTTATATTCTACTGAACGAGCATGCCCTTGCTGTGGTCAGGGGTTTGATGAGCTCGACCCCAGATTGTTTTCTTATAATTCCAAACATGGCTGGTGTGAGTCATGTTATGGCACTGGAGAAATGATTAAAGGTTTTGATGAGGAGCAATCAGGTGAAGAAGGGGTTTGGCTGGAAGATGAAGATAATAGTTTAATCAAATGTAATGTTTGCGAGGGGCAGCGTTTAAACAATACAGCACTTTCTGTTCGCTTTCGAGATAAGTCTATTGCACAACTGGCTGCTATGTCAGTTGATGATTCTGAAAAATGGTTTGCAAAGCTAAAATTAAAAAATAATGAGCAGTTTATTGCGCGTGATTTACTAAAAGAGATGACCGCTCGTTTAAGTTTTCTTAAACGCGTAGGTTTAAATTATTTAACCCTTGATCGATCTGCGCCTACTTTAAGCGGTGGTGAAGCACAGCGGATACGTTTAGCCTCACAATTAGGCTCTAATTTGCAAGGCGTATGTTACATACTGGATGAACCTACAATCGGTTTGCATACACGTGACAATAGGCAATTAATAGAAACTCTTCGCGAAATTCAAAAGCAGGGCAATACGGTTCTGGTGGTAGAGCATGATGAAGATACTATTCGTGAAGCTGATTACCTGATTGATATGGGGCCGGGTGCAGGTGTTGAAGGTGGGGAAGTGGTTGCCCATGGAACCCTGAAACAGATGATGAAAAATAAAAAATCATTAACTGGCCAGTTTATAAAAAGCCCATTACGTCACCCGATGAAAAACTTACGTGATGCTGAAAAACGTTTGTTATGGAAAGCGCAAGACATAAAAATATCAGCTGCGAGTGAAAATAATTTAGCAAATATAGATGTATTAATACCACTTAGAAAACTGGTTGCGGTGTCGGGTGTAAGTGGCAGTGGTAAAAGCACACTTATCCGTTCTGTTTTATATGGCAACCTGAAAACATCAATAAACAATCAACGCAGTAAGGCAGGGCGAAATAAAAAAACTACCTGGTCAGGCTGTAAAGACATTAAAGGCTGGGATTCTATTCAACGAATTTTAGAAGTCGATCAAACACCTATTGGTAAAACCCCACGTTCTTGCCCGGCTACTTATATTGGCATCTGGGATACTATTAGAAAGTTATTCTCAGACACGGTCGACGCACGTTTAAAAGGTTTTAAACCAGGGCGTTTTTCATTTAATGCGGGTGATGGACGTTGTGATGCCTGTGGTGGTCATGGAATGAGAAAAATCGAAATGAATTTTTTACCTGATGTGCGGGTTGAGTGTGAAGTTTGTCATGGCTGGCGTTTTAATGATGAAACACTTTCGGTGCGTTATAAAGACAAACATATAGGTGAAGTGCTGAGTATGAATGTTAAATCGGCTACTGAGTATTTTTCCGCTATTCCAAAAGTGCATCATGCTTTACAGCTGTTACAGGATGTAGGCCTGGGTTATTTGACCTTAGGTCAGCAAAGCCCTACCTTAAGTGGTGGCGAAGCGCAGCGTATTAAACTGGTGGCAGAACTGGCTAAAGCTAATTCCGGCTCAATATCAAAAACACAACAACATAGCCTTTACGTATTAGATGAGCCGACGGTTGGTTTACATATGGCCGATGTAGAGAAACTACTGCGGGTATTGCACCGCCTGGTTGATGCGGGTAACTCAGTTATTGTCATTGAGCATAATCTTGATGTAATAGCAGAGGCTGACTGGGTGCTCGATATGGGGCCAGAAGGCGGTAAATATGGTGGTAAACTTATAGCTCAGGGTAAACCTGCTGATATATGTAAACGAAAACGCTCTCAAACGGGGATCTATTTAAGTGAATTAATGGGTGTTACACATTAATTATAACTATCGCCCAATCTGGAGATTGTTCTAATTGTTGGATACCTTGATAATAAATGCGAATGGAATCTTGTTGATTTATTAAATTATTATAATAATAAATGGTTTGCTTATATGCCGGTCTTAACATTTACTTTATGGCGAAGTTTATTCCAGATTTAAGGTCAGTGATGTTTATTGTGCTGGCGTTTCATTATCACCCGATTAGCTTTCCAGGCTTTTTATATATTTTACTTTTCAGGTCTTGTCTTCAGGTGAGAAATCGGTTTCTATATGTGATACAACTTTTGCATCTTCTGTATTTACAACGTTGTTGAAATCCAGATGTACATTTAACTCATGTCGTGTAATAAGTTCCATTATAATTATTTGTATAGATTGATCCCAGTTTTAGGCATAATAGTGAAATTCTCAATTAATAGAAACGTAATACAACTTGAAGGAATGTTATGAAATTATTAAAAATCCTGATCAAATTTAATGTCTTTATTATTACTATTTTAACTATTCCATTCACTGTTTATGCGGAGATTGAGCCTGAGTTGTTGAGGTCCTCAGTGGTGGTGGTTAAACATCCCGAATTTAAGTCAGCCAGGCTGAAGTCATTTTCATGGGCTGCTGATCATGCTGATGTTTCTGCGGGGCTTCAAAAGCCAGACTTTTCTATATCTGCTTTAATTGATGAAGCAATACAGCATGCAATAAAGCAAAAATCATATCCATTTTTAGATGACATAAAAGGAAGTTTACTGATTCAGTATCATGTCTCTCTTGCATCGGAATTAAACGATACAGCATTAACCTTGAAGTATGGTTTATCTCCAGGTTTAAGAGCAAACAGTCTAAGCGCAAAAGAACATGAAAGAGGTACACTGGTGGTGGATATAATTGAGCCAGAATTAAATAAAGTTGTATGGCGTGGTGCGGTTGAGGTGTTTACAGGGGTCAAAAACACACAGCAGGGCCGTCAAAAGAGACTAAATAAGTTATTACTTGAGATGTTTAATGGTATTCCGAGCTTAAAATCAGCTGAGTGAAGATAAACCAATTGAATATTAGAATTTATTAATTTCTTAATTAGTATTGTTAAATTACATATCAGTTATAGAGATGTCTATGTTAATATGCGCTGGCATTTTTTATACAAAGTACATTTAAAGGCATTTTATATTTTCGTTGGGAGTAAATAACAGGCAAGTGTTTGACTCCACAAGAAAGTGCTAACTTTCAAGTGCCTCATTGATTTTTGCGAGTAAATCGTAGCCATTATCTGCATGTTTAGGGTATTTATTTACTAGTTATATTCTATCAATGAAGTATATGGTGATACTTATATAGTGTCTTTCATTAATTATTTCAGATATACGTTGATATTCGCTAAAAACATGGGTGAAAAATGAGTTTTCTGTTGTTTTAATAGCAGAATAGCTATTAAATTTTGTCTGCAGTATGAATTTACTGGATTCAATTGGTATTTTTTGGTAATTTCATCAGATATATTAAAAATAAAATTATATTGGGGTCAATGAATTATGCCTGAATTATTTTCAGATGACTGGGCTACAAATTACAAAAATATATGGAATAGTAATGAAGGTATTGCTCAGGAATTAGGGCAATCTAACTTCAGCTCGGTTGTCGCATTTGGTGTAGATGGTGAAGATGATCCCCGTGTAGTATTTACCATAACTAATGGTCAGATTGTTTCAGCTGGTAGCCACAAAGGAGAGCCACTCAACTGGGATCTAAGAGCGTCGATTGATGAATGGGGGGCTCTGGTTGCAAAACCACCGGGCCTGATGAAACTGGGTTTAGCGTATACGTCCCGAAAGTTAAAGTTTAAGAAGGGCGACTACGCTGTGATGATTAAAGACCCACGTTTATCAACTGCATTTGTTAAATGTTTTGCCCTGATGGCGAAAGCCATAAACTAATTTCCTTAAAAAATAAGCAGAATCTAATGATATCGATTCTGCTTGGCTAGCACATTCTGTTTCACCTTTTAGCAAGCTTAAATCTTCTGACTTGATCCCTTAATTGATTGTATTGCTGTTTATGATGTGATTTCTCAAAACGTAATGCGGTAAATAGTCGGGTTATCTGCTCAATTGATTGTGCTTTTTCTGGTAATGCCATTTTTGCCCTGTTAGCAAAGTCCAGTGGGCCTTCATGAGGTGCGCGAATTAGCCCTCTTGAGGCTAGCTTATTACAAAAGTCATTATAGATTTTTACCTCGGGATCAAATTTCTTTTTTTGCCAGGGTTTTAAGATAAAGATAGACAGTGCCAATAGCAGCACAGCAAAACAGCATATCATTATGATGATTGCGTCTGAGATTTCTATTTTTTTATTAAATATATTTTCTAAAAATTTTTCTTGAAACTTTTTATCATAACCAATTACCCATAAGTTCCACTGATTATCCATTGCGTCCCAGTAAAATAAAACGTCTTTAATAAAACCACTATTGATCTGCATATGGAAAGGTCTTGTTTCAGTCTGGTCTAATGCGGCATTAAGGTTTAGTTCAATTCTTTGAGGTGCAATTGCGGCAGTAGGGTCTATTCTTACCCAGCCCCTGTTTTCTAACCATACCTCTGACCAGGCATGTGCATCGCTATTTGCCACAGTCAGTATATTATTCAGAGGGTTAAGTGTGCCACCTTGAAAACCAAGGACAATACGTGCCGGTATGCCAGCTGCTCGCATTAATAAAGTAAAGCTGCTTGCATAATGCTCACAGAATCCGCTTTTTGTTTCAAATAAAAATTGATCAACTGAATTGAAGCCGGGTGTAAGTGGTGGGCGCAATGTGTAATGAAAATTTTGTTGATTAAAATACTGCAGTACATAGTTTACTATGTCTTCTTTATTTTTAAATTGTTGCGCCAGGTTCTTCGCCATTAGTAATGTTTCAGGATTAGAATTAAGAGGTATTTTAAGGCCAGCACTCTTTTCCCATGGGCTAATTTCAGACGGATTAAAATATTCAAGCACAGATGATATTTTATACTGATAAAGGTTATTGATACTCTGCCGAGAACGTAAATTATAGTTACTGGTATAAACTATATCTGCGGGAACTTTTGAAGGTATATCTAGTGCATATAACCATTTTCTATGATGTGCTTCTAATGTAACGGTGTATTGAATATTCTCATTTGTAGTTGTATGTAATGTAGCCAGAGGTGAGCGATTATGTTTACCCTGCTCCCATGTTTTACCA
>JAPHRB010000129.1 GCA_026197015.1 Gammaproteobacteria bacterium
CATAAAAGACATGTCGCTAACGAACGCATCCCGGCGTTCCGCCGAAACAATTTTTTAAAATTGCTCCTGCATTTTAAAATTACCGTCCTTCCCTGGACATAAAAAAAGGCCACCTGGTCGGTGGCCTTTTTTTATGTTTGGTCGGGACGACAGGATTTGAACCTGTGACCACCACACCCCCAGTGTGGTGCGCTACCAAACTGCGCTACGCCCCGAATAGGTGGTGAATTCTACACTGAGTGGATATATGAATAAAGCAAATACTTAATAATCAACCAATTAGAGACTCTATGGATAGTCTATCGCATTATTAACAGGTCTCTATTCCCCTCAATCCTGCGTTCTTTATACTATTCGATATCATCTACTTTTATATTTAAAATTTCACTGCGATTTGAATCAAACATTTTAGTAATTAAATCTGCAGCAGTTTGTTTAGGGATATTCTCAATGGACATTTTCCAGGGTGTTTTACCTGCTTTAGCAGTTTTAGTGTATATATGTAACTCCTGGTCATCATTTTGAAACTCAATTGTAACAATTGATGATGTTGGAAATACAAAATACTCATCACTGCCTTCATAAACCCTGATGAGGTTATTAGCATAAACTACGCCGGAAAAAGTTATAACTATTGCGATAACGATTATATTTTTTATCACATTCAATCCTTTTATTTCGTTGATACTGGAAGTGTGGCTAAGCCCATTAAAGCAAACAGAGTAATGATAAGGCCTATAAGCTGAACCGTAAAAACAGCTCATACATAATTATGAGACATTTTATTCACAACTGTTTGCTCACCAGGTATTAAGTAAAAGCCACACACAGAGTGTAATTAGAGAATAGACTGTTTCTAATCAAAATATGCATGAATGTGGATGTTTTATTTGAGATTGCTGCTGATTTGACTTAATCAGCAGCATGGAGAATTATTTTTTCAGGGTTTGTAAGATTTCTTCAAGTTCGTTTCGAATCTGTTTAATCAGCTGATTACTCTGTGAAGTATCTTCTTTTGCTGTTTCACCCGTAAGCTGCTGACGTGCGCCACCAATGGTAAAACCCTGATCATATAACAGGCTACGTATTTGACGAATTAAGATAACGTCATGACGCTGGTAATAACGACGGTTTCCACGGCGTTTTACTGGTTTTAACTGAGTAAATTCCTGCTCCCAGTAACGTAGTACATGGGGTTTTACGCCACATAACTCACTTACTTCACCAATGGTGAAGTAACGTTTACTGGGTATTACAGGTAATTCCTTATTATTGCTGGCTTCCAGCATAGGCCTCAACTCTTTGTTTTAATTTTTGTCCAGGGCGAAATGTAACAACACGACGGGCACAGATAGGAATTTCCTGACCAGTCTTGGGGTTACGACCCGGGCGCTGAGTTTTATCTCTTAATGTGAAGTTACCAAAACCTGAAAGCTTAACATTGTAAGTATCTTCCAGTGCTTCGCGCACTTCTTCAAAAAATAGTTCAACCAACTCTTTGGCTTCTCGCTTGTTGAGCCCTAACTCATCAAACAATCGCTCTGCCATATCGGCTTTGGTTAACGCCATTTCTACTCCCGTAGTGTAGCACCATATCTATCATTTAAGACGGTGACGATCTTGTTAATTTCTTTTTCCACGTCCTCATCCGTAAGAGTGCTGGAAAATCCCTGTAAAATCAAGCCCAAAGCGACACTTTTTAGACCATCTTCTATATTAGTACCAGTATAGACGTCAAATAACATTATTTCTTGAAATATTTCAGAAGTTACTGATTTAATTGATTTAACTAGCTCTTCAACCGTAATTTCCTGTTTTACTAATACAGCTATATCACGGCGCACTTCAGGGAATTTTGAAAGGGCCTTAAACACCGGCACAGCGCCCTCTAACAGTAATTTCTGGTCAACTTCAAAAACATACACAGGTGGGTCTATATCCAGCTTTTTCTGGGTATTTGGGTGTAATGCCCCTATCCATCCAATTGCTTGATTTTTCTTAAATATTTTCGCAGATTGCCCTGGATGTAATGCGGGATGCCCGGCTTTTTCAAAATACACATCATTTAGACCACCTGCGGATAAAATAGCCTCAAGGTCTGATTTGGCATCAAAAAAGTCGACTTTTCTATCTTCCGCTGACCATTGCTCGGCGACAATGCTACCGGTAATCGCGCCTGAAACTTTTGCATTTTGAACCAGATCAGCACCCTGTTTTACGAATGTTAAACCTGTTTCAAACAAACGTACTCTGGGCTGCTGGCGATTAAGATTATGTGAAACCGCTTTTAATAAACCCGGCCAGATACTGGTACGCATTACCGAAAGGTCAGCTGAAATCGGGTTAGCCAGTTTAACCGGCTCTATATCCGGGTCTATCGCTGCCTGCCATTTAGGGTCTACAAAGCTATAACTAATAGCTTCGTGATAACCTCGTTCAACCAGTATGTCCTTGATGCGCTGCAGGCCTATTTCAGCCTCTACTAAAGGTTTCATCGCAGGCTGGTAGGTCGGCAGTTTTCTTGGAATATTGTTATAACCGTGAATTCGAATAATTTCCTCGATTAAATCGGCTTCGATAGCAATATCAAATCGAAAACTTGGCGCTTTAACTAACCAGCCATCTCCCTGCTTCTTTAATTGCATACCCAGTCTGTTTAATATGGATTCTATATCCGCCGCTTCAAATTCAATCCCTAACATGCGATTAACTCGCTCCAGGCGCAATTGAACCGGTTTACGTTGTGGCATGTCAGCTTTTGAGGTTTGATCCACTACAGGGCCAGCCTGACCGCCACAGATATCAATTAACAGCTCTGTAGCTCGCTCAAGCGCCTGCAAAGGCAACTCAGGGTCGACGCCTCTCTCAAATCGATGAGATGAGTCTGTATGTAAGCCATATTCACGTGCTTTACCCGCAATAGCCAATGGGTTGAAGTGGGCTGCTTCTAAAAAGATATGTTGGGTTTTGTCTGTTACACCGCTTTTTTCACCCCCCATAATACCGGCAAGCGCCAGGGCTTTTTCTTCGTCTGCGATAAGTAGCGTGTTTTCAGTGGTTTTAATTTCCTTACCATCAAGTAAAGTAATGCTCTCACCAACATTCGCCATGCGTACCTGAATACCACCTTTTAGCTCATCCAGATCAAAAGCATGCATGGGTTGCCCTAACTCAATCATCACAAAATTAGTTACATCTACACAAGGGCCTAAACTACGAATACCTGCTCGACGTAATTTTTCTACCATCCAGAGTGGTGTAGTCGCCTGTGGATTCACTTCACGAATAACGCGGCCGGTGTATCGTGGGCATGCCTGTTTTGCAGTAACCGATACTGCCAACGTCGCGTCAGTGCCTACAGCCACTTTTGCCGTTGCTAGTGTATTCAAATCACTCTTATACAAAGTAGCGACTTCGCGGGCGACACCTGCAACACTTAAACAATCTGCACGATTCGGCGTTAAATCCACCTCGATGATGGTGTCATTTAACTGAAGGTACTCGCGAATATCCGTACCAATGGGTGCATCCTCAGGCAACTCCATTAAACCGTCGGCCTGGTCAGCTAAACCCATTTCTTTTTCTGAACACAACATGCCGAATGATTCAACGCCGCGTAATTTAGATTTTTTAATTTTAAAGTTGCCTGGCAAAACTGCTCCGATAGTCGCGCAGGCAACAAGCAGACCTTCTCGCACATTAGGCGCACCACATACGATTTGCAGCTCTTCACCACCCGCATCTACTTTGCAAACATTTAACTTGTCCGCATCGGGGTGTTTTTCTAGCGAGTTAACACGTGCAACAACAATTTTTGTAAATTCACCGGCAGCAGGTTCAATAGAATCTACTTCCAGACCCGCCATTGTAATTGTTGCGCAAAATTCCTCTAAATCAGTTTGAGGGTTAACCCACTCGTGTAACCAGTTTTGCGAGATTTTCATGTATTAAGCCTATAATTTATTCGTCATTCCCGAATGCTTCTATCGGGAATCTAGTGTCTTTAATTACTTAAGGTCGCTGGATCTTCGACAGAAGCATTCGAAGATTACGACATTTCTTTATAATTTAACTTCCGTCTTACTGCCTACGCAGAAATGACGAGACTGTTTATCTTTTTTATTATGCAAACTGTTTCAAAAACTTAATATCGTTTTCAAAAAATAGTCTTAAATCATTTACGCCGTAGCGCAACATTGCTAAACGCTCGACACCCATGCCAAAAGCATAACCGGTGAATTTCTCGTTATCTATACCCGCATGTTTAAACACTTCCGGGTGTACCATGCCACAACCTAAAACTTCTAACCAACCTGTGTGACTACACACACGACAACCTTCGCCTTCACACATCACGCACTGAATATCAACTTCAGATGAAGGCTCAGTGAATGGAAAATAAGAAGGACGGAATCGAGTTTCCAGTTTTTCATTTTCAAAAAACAAACGTAAGAAACGATCTAACGTACCCATTAAGTCGGCAAAACTAACATCCGTATCAACCATTAAACCTTCAACCTGATGAAACATAGGCGTGTGGGTTAAATCAGAATCGCAACGATAAACTCGACCGGGCGCAATTAAACGTAATGGAGGCTCTGTTTTTTCCATAGTACGTACTTGCACAGGTGATGTGTGAGTACGTAACAGAGTATTTGCATCAAAATAAAATGTATCATGCATCGCACGAGCCGGATGATGTGAGGGGATATTCAGTGCCTCAAAATTATGAAAATCATCTTCTATTTCCGGGCCTTCAGCGACATCAAAACCTAAATCACTGAACAGCTCTTTAATTCGATTCATGGTGCGTGTAACAGGGTGCAAACCACCGGGCTGTTGTCCACGACCTGGCATAGTCACATCAACTGTTTCAGACGAAAGCTGTGCATTTAATTTTGCAGATTCAAGCTGCTGCTTTTTTTCTTCCAGTGCCAATTGAAAGGTGCGTTTAGCATCATTAATCTTCTGACCCGCTTCTTTACGCTCATTCCCTGGCAATTTACCCAGCCCTTTTAATAGCGCCGTAAATTCACCTTTTTTACCAAGATACTTAACACGAACTTCATCTAAAGACTGCAAGTCTGTTGCATCGGCTACTGCTTGTAGTGCCTGTTTTAAAATGTCTTGTAAGTCTGCCACGATTTTATTTACCGATTATGTTTTTAAATGTGTCATTTTAATTTTTTATCAAAACCCAGCTTCATTATGTACTCAAAGTCACTGGATTCCTGCCTTCGCAGGAATGACGGAATCTATTTATTTTTTTAAAAAAAAAGGAGAGACAACAAGCCTCTCCCTTCTAAGCATTACTTCGTAGCTGCTCAGGTTGCCTCTGTGTGGTTTTAGATCAAGGCGAAAAATGTGAGCTTACACAGGTAAGTGATCATTTTTTAACGCAGAGATAAAGCCACACAGAGGTAAGCTAAGTAGTTACGACTTTGCCAGGCCGGCTTTTGCTGCATCTACTAATTGACCAAATGCTTCAATATCATGCACAGCGATGTCAGCCAGTACTTTACGATCAAGATCGATTTCAGCTTTGCTTAAACCGTTAATGAAACGACTGTATGACATGTCAAACATACGCGCTGCTGCATTAATACGCGTGATCCATAATTTACGGAACTCACGTTTCTTAACACGACGGTCACGGTATGCGTATTGACCTGCTTTAATTACGGCCTGATGGGCTACACGATAAACACGACTACGTGCTCCGTAATAACCTTTAGCCTTCTTCATTACTTTCTTGTGATTAGCTCTCGCCTGAACACCACGTTTAACTCTTGCCATTATTCAGACTCCTATACGTAAGGTAACATGCGGCTAACCATGCGAGAATCGCACTTAGCTACTTGTGAAGGTTCACGTAAATGACGCTTACGCTTAGTCGATTTTTTGGTCAAGATATGACGACGGAATGACTTGCCACGTTTAAAGCCGCCAGAGCCGTTTTTGCGGAAACGCTTTGCAGCACCGCGGTTTGTTTTCATCTTAGGCATTATATTGCTCCAAAATAATTCTTAAAAAGGACCCAGTACCTACCACCTATGGTTATAACAACCTGGTAGCGGCTTCGGGGTGATTATTTCCGGTATTTCTACTACGTAGAGTGTTACCTGGTGAACACTTTTAGACGCGGAGTCACAGAGACGCAGGGTTTTTTATTTTGTTATCGGGTTTTGCCTGACAACAAAAACAACCTCTGCGCCTCAGCGACTCTGTGTCAAAAATCTTTTAAGCTTTGGGCTTTATGCCTTAGCTTTTTTAGGTGACATCATCATCACCATTTGACGGCCTTCCATCTTCGGCATCTGGTCTACAATACCATGCTCCTCAAGATCAGCCGCTACTCGCTTCAGTAAGTCAAGACCCAGTTCCTGATGGGCAAATTCACGACCACGGTAACGTAAAGTTACTTTGATCTTGTCGCCCTTCTCTAAAAACTCACGTAATTTACGTGTTTTTGTCTTGTAATCACCCTCTTCAGTACGCGGACGGAATTTAATTTCCTTAACCTGTACCTGCTTGGTTTTCTTCTTGTTCGCGTTTTTCTGCTTCTTGGCTTCAAACTTGAACTTGCCGTAATCCATGATTCGGCAAACGGGAGGTTTCGCATTTGGTGATACTTCTACCAAATCCAGGCCTGAGGCACTTGCTTTTGCTATTGCATCAGCAGGTGTCATGATGCCGAGCTGCTCTCCTTCATCATCAATTACCCTGACTTCAGGATAAGGGATTTTGTCATTTATGAGAGTTTTTTTCTTATCAGCTGCGATGTTCTATTCCTCCGAAATAGCGAGACCGTGATTTTCGATGGCGTCTGCAAGGTGGTCAGCAAAAGCGTTTATGCTCATACTGCCAAGATCCTCACCGCTTCGAGAACGCACGGTCACACTTTCTGTTTCTAATTCACGGTCCCCAATTACTAACATATAGGGAACACGCGCTAAAGTATGCTCGCGGATTTTAAAGCCTACCTTCTCATTTCTCAAGTCCGACGTGACCTTAAATCCACGTTTATGCAATATTTCTTCAACTTTTTTCGCAAATTCGGCCTGTTTGTCCGTAATATTCAAAATTACCGCATGTTGAGGGCTCAGCCATAGTGGAAACTTACCCTCATAATGTTCAATCAAAATACCGATAAATCGCTCAACTGAACCCAAAATAGCCCGGTGTAACATAACCGGCACCTTTCGATTACCATCTTCAGCGACATATTGTGCGTCTAAACGGCCAGGCATTGAGAAATCAACCTGCATGGTTCCACATTGCCAGCCTCGCTCTAAACAGTCTTTTAATGTGAACTCAATTTTCGGGCCATAAAAAGCCCCCTCTCCCGGCTGCAACTTATACTCAATACCTTTTGAATCGAGTGCATCCGCCAGGGCTTTTTCAGCCTGATCCCATACTTCATCAGAACCCACTCGCTCTTCGGGGCGGGTAGACAGGGCAATTTCAATATTATCGAAACCGAAGTCTTTATAAACGTCATATGTCAGATCGATAAAATCCGATACTTCATCCTGTAACTGCTCATCAGTACAAAAAATATGCGCATCATCCTGCACAAAATTTCTAACGCGCATTAAGCCATGCAAAGTACCCGATGGCTCATTTCGATGACACGAACCAAATTCAGCTAAACGCAGAGGCAAATCACGATATGATTTCAAACCCTGATTAAACACCTGAATATGACACGGACAGTTCATCGGTTTAACCGCGTAATCTCTATTCTCAGAATGTGTCGTAAACATCATCTCACTGAATTTATCCCAGTGGCCTGATTTTTCCCACAAACTACGATCAACCAGCTGTGGCGTATTGATTTCCTGATAATCATGATCACGTAAACGTTTACGAATATAATCCTGAATAGTCAGATTTAAATCCCAGCCATCTTTATGCCAGAACACCATACCCGGCGCTTCTTCCTGTGTATGGAATAAACCTAAAGCTTTACCAATTTTACGGTGATCCCGTTTTTCAGCTTCTTCAATTCGTTTTAAATAAGTTTTAAGCTGTTTTTTGTCAGGCCAGGCCGTGCCGTAAATGCGCTGCAGCATCTTATTATTTGAATCACCACGCCAGTAGGCACCCGCCAGTTTTGTTAATTTAAATGCTTTAATTTTGCCGGTAGCTGGCAGATGTGGGCCACGACACAAATCAGTGAACTCACCCTGTGTATATAAAGACAGTTGCTGGTCTGCTGGAATATCTTCAATTATCTGAGCTTTATACTCTTCACCCAAATCTCGGAAAAACTTAACCGCTTCATCTCTTGTTTTAACCGAACGGGTAATTTTAAAATTTTCTTTGACCAGTTGCGCCATTTTCTTTTCAATTTTTTCTAAATCTTCAGGGCCAAAGCTTTCTTCATAATCAATATCATAAAAGAATCCATCATCAATCACCGGGCCTATGGTAATTTGAGCAGATGGATAAAGCTGCTTTACTGCCTGTGCCAATAAGTGCGCTGTAGAGTGTCGAATAACCTCCAGGCCTTCCTCATTTTTATCAGTAATAATAGAAAGACTGGAATCCTCCTGCATAATATATGAGGCATCAACCATTTCACCGTTAACCTTACCGGCTAATGTTGCTTTGGCTAAACCCGGGCCGATTTCGGCAGCCACGTCATAAACAGATACGGGGGATGAAAAAGTACGCTGACTACCGTCAGGCAAAGTAATAACAGGCATTGTATGCTCCTGGTTTCAGTGGTGGCCCATACGTAAGGTCACGTGTTTTATTTAATCCCCCATACTAAAGACGGATTAAACAGAGTTAATTAAGAATTTAAGATGGCAGAGTCTAGCCAGACTGTACCGAGATTACAATTCATTTTTAGTCTATTACCTTGATTTACCTAATTATTTCTTCTTTAACGCAGTATTCTAAAGAGCGGCAATGGTTTTCACTGATCACAGTATTATAAGTGAGACATACCCCGAACAGGCCAACAACAAAATAAAAGTTAAATAATAAGGAAGGTTTTAGAGTCTTACATGCATACTTTAATATGATATTTTTAGAAAAGCCGCTTTACAAATAATTCAGAAAACACCTAGAAAGCCCGATATTAAAGCCTGTTGCAAAACTCATGATGCAAATAATTAATACGCAGTGGATAGTTTTTCACGGTAACAGCAGGCATGCTAATCACATTATTAACTGTTATGACACAAACCTTACAAGTTATTAAATACCAGCACGAAAAACGCTAAAACCTTAATCATTCTTTATGCCTGAAGAATGACGAAGGTGATTAGTAATTCGCACCCCAGCTTTCTTTCTTCCTCCAGCGAATTCGTGTTAACACGATTCCAAAAATCAAACTGCCCATAGAAACAGCCCCGCCGATTAAAAACCATTGTTTGATATTCTGATCACCAAGTATAATGTTTTCCTGAGTCAATTTATTCAGTTTCAATTTAACACTTGTCAGTTGTTGTTTTAACTGCTCATTTTCATCTGCGATACGAATAGGATCAGATGCATTTTTTCGTAAACTGGTCAGAGTACTCTGTAAGCTTTTAATTTTATTTTCTAACTCATTCTGAATATTCTGTAATTTATTATTCTGACTCTTGCTTTCAGTGAGTTCTTTTTTTAAATCACTGAGTGTTGTTTTAATAGACTGATTTCTCTTCTTTTCTACAACAAGTTGATCACGGGCGCTCTTATTATTCATAAGCAAACGCGTCTCAACCCAACCTGTTTTTGAAGCATCATCAACCGGAGCCACGAGTGAATGTTTTTCGTCATCCGTTATTTCAATAATCTCAACTGCCGTACCACTATTTAAGAACTTTAAAATTTTATGCGCGGTAGTCGTTCCCGATCTCATTGGTATCGTTAAATCATCACTCACATATTGAATAGTTTTCGCCGATAATGGCGTAATAGATAAAGATAAAATGACAGGTAATAGAGTGATAAGTAGCTGTTTTTTCATTTTTACAAGGTTCATGTTTGCGCAGTTCATTGTTACAGGTTCAAAAATAAATTAAAGAGTAATTTACAGTAAAGTAAAGCGAATTGAAAATATGAAGTCTGGTATTGGGTAATAAATCACAATTGATAGTCGAGTTCTATGCGTTAGATATCTAAAAATAGAGCCAGAATCTACTGAGAAAATCATCAATGAGAATTCATCAATGAGAAAATGGTGCACCCTGTTGGACTTGAACCAACGACTTCTTCCATGTCATGGAAGCACTCTACCAACTGAGTTAAGGGTGCATTACCTCTATTAAGTAATGATATTAGATACTTAAAGAGGCGTGAATATTACTGATTGTTACACAAAAAGCAAGAGAGGTATAATTTACAGGCTTAAAATATTTACCAAGTAAATATTAACTAGCTGTGTTTACACATAATGCTAATCCAGATTTCCTTACAAACAGCTACCCATTACTCAGCAAGGACAGGCATACAGCCCGGCGGCTCTACTCACCCTGGAGGCCACGTCATTTGCCGTTTACCTAATACATGCAAATGGATATGGTGAACCGTTTGACCACCATCATCATTGCAATTCATCACACATCTATAGCCCGATTCATGCATCTGTTCCTGTTTCGCCAGCATTTTTGCAGCAAGATACAACTTACCAATTAAAGCTGCATCGTCATCCTGAAAGTCATTAATGGTTGAAATATGCTTTTTGGGTATCACTAAAAAATGCACCGGAGCCTGGGGGCTTAAATCTCGAAAGGCAAGCACATCATTGTCCTGATAAAGAATATCAGCCGGAATATCACCATTTATAATTTTACAGAAAATACAGTCGCTCATCATTTGTCCTTATTTTAAGTATCTGGTAATTATATAGGAAAAACGATAAAGATTGATTAAGCTCAGTCCAGTCACTCTTTATTATAAAGTTTATTACTTTAGCCGAATTAGATAGTTATTTTCAGAGAGAATATAAAACCAGTTATGCTAGATAGTGTTAAACAAACACATCAATTATGCCGGACACCTGGCGCTGCTGGTTACCCGCGGGTACCATGTCTTCATTTTCCTGAAAGGTTTGAATTGCCTGCTGCGCACTGATTCTGCGATTATCTGGCTGCCCCGAGGGCTGCTGATTAGCAGAGCGAGATAAAAGACCGGAGGCCATTTCCCGGCTTTCAATACGCCGTGTTTCAGATGAAAGCACCTCACCATTAATAATTCGAGAATTTTCTGCATTAGGAGGCGTTCGTTGATTACTTTCTGCGCGGGTTTGACCTTGCCGGCTCTGATTTTCCTGAGCCTGATTCTCCCGGGCACGCGTATCACCAGCTGAAGTCTGACGTTGTGATGCCTGCTGCTGACGCTGTCTTGCTGCATCAATAGACACAGTGGAGTCAAATTGTCGGGTTAAACCGGATAGTGCAATTTCCATTAACGGGTCTTCATTTGGTAATCAAAAGAGTATAGCAAGCAAATGCGGCGAATTTTAGCCGCAAGTCGGAATTTTTATGCCGTTACTGTTTTAACTTTTGCCGTCCGCTAAACGCATGGGCCAGAGTGCCTCCGTCAATATATTCAAGCTCCCCTCCAAGGGGTATACCATGCGCTAATCGAGTTGACTCCACCTGATATTCAGCCGCAATTTCAGATATATAATGGGCTGTAGTTTCACCTTCAACCGTTGGATTGGTTGCCAGTATGAGCTCTTTAATGCCGCCTTCTTTAAGGCGCTGCTCCAGCAGGTCTAACCCAAGCTCCCCCGGACCTATCCCATCTAGTGGTGACAAATGCCCCATTAATACGAAATACTTACCATTAAAATCAGCCGCCTGATTAATAGCTAGAACATCGGCGGGTGTCTCTACTATGCATAACAACTCATCATTACGCCGATTATCGGCGCAATATCCACAAATATCAGTTTCCGACAAAGTGCGGCACCGGGAGCAATGCCCAATATGCTCAACTGCCTGCTGTAATGCACCGGAAAGAACCGAAGCACCTTTACGGTCACGTTCTAACAGATGAAATGCCATACGTTGAGCCGACTTGGGGCCAACACCAGGCAAGCAGCGCAGTGCTTCAATTAATTGCAGTAGTAAGGGGGATTGACTCATTAGTGATATTTATTGTGTATATTAAAAGCTGATCACACGCCTTCAGATAAAACTAAAAACCTAAATTTTATTTATGTAAGTTTTTAGTTTCAGCTGATGACGAACTAAAGTGATATCAGTTTAAAACGGTAACTTCATTCCACCAGGTAGATTCATGCCGGCTGTAACACCTGACATTTTTTCAGATGACGTAGTTTCAATTTTACGCACCGCATCATTAACCGCAGCCGCTAACAGGTCTTCAATCATATCTTTATCATCTTCCATCAAGCTATCATCCAGCTCAACTCGACGTACTTCATGACGACCGTTCATTAATACTTTAACCATTCCACCACCGGATTGACCTTCAACTTCCATATTGGCGATTTCTTCCTGCGCTTTTTGCATATCAGCCTGCATTTTTTGCGCCTGCTTCATCATATTGCCTATGCCACCTTTCATCTTTATTCTCTCTTCTATTAATTACTATTCATTTACGGGTTTCACCGAGTTTGGAACCACCTCGGCATTAAAATTTTCTTTGAGTGCCTGCACCATAGGGTCATGCTGAATTGAATCTTCAGCCATCTGTTGCCGTTCAGCAGTATTACGAGCCGTGGTTTTTGCAGGTGATTCAACCTGCTGGTTTCCCAGCTCAATATGTAATTTTAATTTTTGCTGAAGACTGGTACACAGCGCTTCTTCAAGTTTTTTCTGCATTGCAGGGTTTAATAACTGCTGATTTTCCTTATTCAAAACAAGTTTTACTTCTGAAGACGATTTTTCCTGCAATGTACAGTTTACCGCCAGCTGCTTCACCATGCCACGTAAGTTAAGCGCTTCAACCAGACCGGCCCAGTTACCATCAAACTGAATAACTGCCGCAGGTTCTTCAACTGCTGGCGTTGAAGCCGCCACTGAAACCGCAGGTGATGGCGCTGCGACAGAGTTTGTAGTGGCAGCTTGCACCGCTTTCACGGGTGCGGCATTAGTCACAGCTGCCGCAGGCGCATTTGTTACCTGCGAAATCACGGCTGGCGGTCTGGTTTCACGGCCTTCTAATGACGGTTTAAATGCCAGCATTCTAAGCAACGCCATTTCTAGCCCTGCTCTTGGGTCAGGCGCTAAAGGCAAATCCCTACGCCCGATTAAACCAACCTGATAATAAAGCTGTATATCTTCAGAGGTAAGCTGTGTTGCCAGCTGCTGCAAAGCCTCTCGATCAACCAGGTTTTCATCCACTGCATCCGGGACTTTTTGAGCCAGAGCCATCTGGTGCAACATGGCTAATAATTCAGCTAATACACTGGCATAATCCGGGCTCAAATCAGATAACTCGTCGACATGTTTCATCATTAAAGAAGCGTCATTGGCAACCAGTGCTTTAAGAATATGCATTACCCGATCGCGGGAAACAGTACCCAACATGGCCTGTACTTCAGTCTGCTCAAGCTTTCCACCACCAAAGGCAATTGCCTGATCTAATAAACTTAATGCATCACGCATTGAGCCGTCTGCACCATGAGCTAAAAGGCGAATGGACGGGTCATCAAACTCAACCTGCTCCTGCTGCAATATGTGTTTAAGATGCCCATCAATAAGCGGGATAGGCATACGTTTTAAATTAAACTGTAAACAGCGAGATAATATTGTCACCGGTAATTTCTGCGGATCGGTTGTCGCCAGTAAAAACTTAACATGCGGTGGCGGCTCTTCTAATGTTTTCAACAGGGCATTAAAACTATGCCCGGATAACATGTGCACCTCATCTATCAGGTATACCTTGAAACGCCCATGGGTAGGTGCATATTGCACATTATCCAAAAGCTCACGGGTATCTTCAACCTTGGTGCGTGACGCTGCATCAACCTCAATTAAATCAATGAAACGCCCATCAGATATATCTTTACAGGCCCCACACTCACCACAGGGTTTAGAGGTAATGCCAGTTTCACAGTTAAGTGATTTAGCAAAAATTCGGGCTATGGTGGTTTTGCCCACCCCCCGGGTGCCCGTGAATAAATAGGCATGGTGCAGGCGGTCTTCATCCAGAGCATTAATCAGAGCGCGAAGAATATGCTCCTGACCGACCATTTCAGTAAAATTGCCGGGACGCCATTTGCGTGCAAGTACCTGATAGCTCATGAATTATTGCTGTTTTGGGTTATGAAAATCGACGCTAAGTTTAACATGGTGTGAAGAAAAGTTGTTAGGGAATATCAAATACAACTCAGCCGGGAAAACGATGTTTGTTTTAACGAGTTTATGCTTTGAATCTTTTAAAAACGAGAGCTCAGCGAAGCGATAGCGAAAAGCACAACAAAACTTTACCGAACCTTTTAATTTTTCAGATTGCCTCTAGAAGGTTTCAGATTGAGGCGAAAAATGTGAGCTTACACGGCTAAGTGATCATTTTTTAACGAAGAGCTGGAGCCTTCTAGAGGTAAGCTGGGAAATTAAAAAAGAAAAGCAACTTGCACCAGCCACACCCCGGCGCCCAATGTCACCACTACCGTTGCTTCCTTCCGGACCTGGCGGAGTTTGCGGCCGCCCGTTGCACGGCGCCCGGAGCCTGACAACTCCCTATC
>JAPHRB010000024.1 GCA_026197015.1 Gammaproteobacteria bacterium
CACAAAATTCTCCACACAACTTACAATCGAAAAAGGTTAATAAAACCAGCTTTCAAAGTTGGTATTATTAGTGTTCTTTAATATACCCTACAAAAATTGGGTATTATTCAATCTATAAAATGAAGAAAGGGGCCTAGGCCCCTTTCTTTTTAATTGTTTAATCATGACTTGCTGGATGGTGAATTATTTTTCTAACCCAGTACCAGATAAATCCGACTAGAACAACAAAGCTACCTGCTATTGCAGCGATTGAAGCAACAACTACGGTGTCCATTTTTACCTCCTCAGGTTTTCTACTTAATAAAAAATCAGTAAAATAATGGGCAGTCGTAATTCGCTTATTCGCTTATTGACCACCGCCTAGTTTATGAACATAAACAGCTAACTTTTTAATCTCGGTGTCAGATAATTTAGCACCACCAAATGCAGGCATTACCGCATTACGAGATTTAGGGTTAGATGCATCATTTACACCATATTTTATAGTGTGTTTGATGCTAGAAAGTTGATCTGACGCAGCAAATCGGTAGATGCCATCGGTCAGGTTAGCAGAGCCCATAAATGAAAGACCTTTAGCATCTGCACCGTGACATCCAATGCAACCCGCTTCAGTGTAAGCTGCATTTTCTATTACCTTGCCATCGTTTATAGATGCCGCAAGTGAATCAATTTTTGCTTCATCAAGCATCGCCGCATGACCGGGCATTATACCCTGACGTCCAGTCGTAATAGTTGTCTGGATATCAGTGATAGTGCCACCATATAACCAGTCATCATCTGCAAGTACAGGGAAACCAACGTTACCCTGACCACCAGCTCCATGACAGGCTGCACAGTTGTCACCGAATAGAACTTTGCCAGATGCTATTACATACCTGGACAAGTCATTATCCGCTAAAATCTCAGCAGCTGATAAGTCTTTAAGTTTAGTTTCATAGGGTGCACGTACACTTTCAATAGATTTCATATCTTCATGATATTCATCTATTGAAGTCCAGCCCAACAAACCTTTGAAATGTGTATCTATCATTGGCCATGAAGGGTAGAGCAATGTGTAAATAATTACGAAAATCCAGCTCGCATGAAAGCCAATAGTCCACCAGGCTGGTGGCTCATTGTCTAATTCACGTAGATCGTCGTCCCAGAAGTGCCCGGTGTTATTTTCACCAGGAAATTTATTCTCTTCGTCACTCATTTCTTTGAGTCCCCTTTGTTTGAGGTCAAATCATCCATATCATTATCTTCATCGAAAATAATGGTGCTTCGTGATTCTAACTTCTCTTTGTTCTTTGGATGAAACGTAGTGACATACGCCCAAATCATTAAAAAGAACACGCCAACGGTAATGATGAGGCCAGCCCAGTCATTAAGTGTCATTGCGGCCCAGTCTGTTTGGAGTATGTCCATCGTAATTCCCTTTAACGGTAGTCTTTGTTCTCGTCAAACTTAACCATAGTGCCTAACACCTGGAGATAGTCGACGAGCGCATCTAACTCTGTTTTGCCTTCAACTTCTGCCGCTACGGATGCCATATCAGCATCCGTATAAGGTGCAGGGTTAATGGCCATATTGCGCATAACTTCCATGTGTTTCATGGTGTTTTCAGCATCAACAGGTGCTTTAGCCAGCCATGGATAGTTAGGCATAACAGATTCAGGAACTACACTTCGTGGCGCTTCAAGGTGAAGTCTGTGCCAGTCATCAGAATATTTACCACCGACACGAGCCAGATCAGGTCCGGTTCGTTTTGAGCCCCATTGGAACGGGTGATCGTAGATAGATTCTGAAGCAAGAGAGTAGTGACCATAACGTTCTTTTTCATCACGGAATGGACGAATCATCTGTGAGTGACAAAGGTAACAACCTTCGCGAATATAAACTTTACGACCCATCAGTTCAAGTGGCGTATAAGGACGCACACCATCACCAGCTTGCCAGTCATTTAAAGTTTGACCTTCCTGACGATCCCAGAGAATTTCTTTGTGCTGGTTATGCTCCATGGTTTCATCGAGGTAAAACAAAGGAACGATTTCAACCAGCCCGCCAACCGATACCAGGCCAAGTGTGATCAGAAACATAGCAACGACATTGGTTTCAAATTTATACTGAATAGGACCAGTTTGATTATTATCAGACATTTTAATAGTCCCCCTTAAGCCGTGGCTGTCGCAGCAGAACTAACTGATTTCTCAGAAGTCGCCATGCGAATAGTCATAATTACGTTGAAAAGCATTAATACACCGCCAGTCCAGTAGATTAATCCACCCACTGCACGCATTGCATAATAAGGGTGCATTGCAGCAACCGATTCAGCAAATGTATACGTTAAGGTACCGAACTGATCGTAATCACGCCACATCAAACCCTGCATGATGCCAGATACCCACATCGCAATGATATATACAACTGTTCCGATTGTCGCTAACCAGAAGTGAGCATTGATCAGACTTTCAGAGTACATTTTGGTATTCCAGAGCTTCATTACCAGATGGTAAATAGCACCCGATGCAACCATAGCAACCCAGCCTAAAGCACCCGAGTGTACGTGGCCAATTGTCCAGTCAGTGTAATGTGAAAGCGCGTTAACTGTCTTCGCAGACATAACCGGGCCTTCGAACGTTGACATAGCGTAGAACGCCAGTGAAACAATCAGGAAACGTAAGATATAGTCAGTACGTAGTTTGTCCCATGCGCCAGACAGCGTCATCATACCGTTGATAGCGCCACCCCATGAAGGAATGATCATCGCCAGAGAGATTGCCGCGCCTACAGAGCCAGTCCAGTCTGGAAGAGCTGTGTATTGCAAATGGTGAGCACCTAACCATACATAACCGAATGTCAGTGCCCAGAAGTGGATAACTGATAAACGATATGAGAAAACAGGGCGACCTGCCTGCTTAGGAACGAAGTAATACATAATGCCAAGGAAACCAGCCGTCAGATAGAAACCTACCGCGTTGTGACCCCACCACCATTGAATCATCGCATCTTGTACGCCTGAAAAAACAGAGTATGAATTGAACATATCAACGGGTACAGCCAGACTGTTAACAACGTGTAATAAAGTGATCATTACCATCATTGACAGGAAGAACCAGTTTGATACATAAATATGTTTAGTTTTACGAGTTGCCAGCGTCATTACGAAGTTAAACGTATAAGCGACCCAGACAACCGCAATAGCTATATCGATAGGCCATTCTAACTCGGCATATTCTTTTGACTGTGTGATACCCAGGGGGAGAGTAATAACAGCTGAAACAATAATTGCTGTCCAGCCCCAGAAAACGAACCAGGCTAACTTGTCACTCCATATGCGCACACCACAGGTACGTTGTACCGAATAGTAAGATGTAGCCATGAGAGACATACCACCAAATGCAAAGATAACCGCATTGGTATGTAATGGTCGTAAACGGCCGAAAGTTAATTCGGCTATGTCAAAGTTCAGAACCGGCCAGGCCAGTTGTGAAGCGATTAATACACCAACTGCGGTGCCAACCACTAAATAGATAACCGCAGAAACGGTGAACCATTTAATGATTTCAAAGTTGTACTTCTGATCAAGCGAAGCTTGCACGAGAGCGTCTCCTCTAAGAGTTAAATGCTGCGAACAGCACCCTTGTGTTATGGCCAAATAAGTTAAGCATAAACTGTCTTAATATAGACCAAAAAAATACTGCTATCATCAGAACCTGCGTTGAATTCAAGCTTTATTGCCTGTTGAGGTTTTTAAAGCTGTTTTATTTACCTTAGCAAGCCAGTAAAAGATTAATATCAACATTTGCTCTTTTTAATATAAGTCATGTATTTCAATGAGTTATATAACCTGATATCAGGTGTGTCATGCCTTTTAACTGATTAATAAATATTGAACTCATTATCAGACCATTGGTCTGAAGGCCTTGAGCACTATCTATTAACCTGATTTCATCATAACCGCGCTGGATTATTTATATGTGGCATATCACTTTACTAATATACATGCCACATGATAATTCACAATGTTCTAAACCATTTAAATAAGCATAAGTATATAGTTATATTTATATATATACAATTTCGCGCGTGCGTATTATACATAATCTACAATAGAAAAGAATCACACACTTGTATGAAAGAGCATAAAAGTTTAGGATTTTGTCTCTTCGTTCAAATGCTTATAAGGGACAATAAATGGCTTCAATTATTCAGTTGGTAGATGGTGTCGTTGCCAATCGATTTGAAATTACAGAAACCGGTTTGAAATTCGGCCGAACCAGTGTGAACCAGGTGTTAATTGATGACCTGGCTGTGAGCACAGAACATGCACAGATCAATGTCTTAAAAGATGAACAGGGCGTCCTGAAGTTTGTATTAGAAGATCTCGAAAGTACGAACGGGTGTTTCATTAACGAGCAGAAAATAGACCAGCAGCAATTACTCAGGCATAAGGATGTGGTGCGTATCGGCTGGAATAACTTCACTTTCATTAATGAAGATGAAGTGGACCATGAAAAAACCAGAGAAGTAAAGAAAAGCTGGATCCCCGGGATTTATTACAGTAAGGATTAAAGCAAAAGCTGTTTTCCGCTAATGAACGCTAATACACGCAAATAAAAGCAATCACTGCTTACGTGCGCCTGCGGCGCACGTAAGCAGTTAAGTTTTGACATGAAGGCGCTGAAAGCACACTGCTGTGGAACATCTCCCTCGGGGAAAGACCGCCAGTTTATCGCTATGGAACATATCCCTCGGGGAAAGACCGCGCTTTTTGCGCTCTGTCCCCTTAATCCATACCACCAAAAGGTGACAGGGTAGCGATTCGACTCCGTGATACTCTTGGTGGTATCAAATCAGAGGACAGAGCGGGAAAGATGCTCTTTCCCCGATTGTTATGTTCCCCGGAGCTGACAGAGTAACGAGTCGACTCCGTAATACTCTTGGTGGTATCAAAACAGGGGACAGAGCGCCAAAAAACGGCGGTCTTTCCCCGATGGATAAGTTCCTGAACAGGGCAAGTCCGATTTCTGGAGATATTTAACATGCTAATCGAACTAATTATACTAATTGCCATTGTGGGCATAGTTGCGCTGGCCTTATTGTGGCCTAGCAAGTAAAGTTCCCGCTACACAAAACCAGATAATCTTCTACATGTCCGAGCTCGCTTTACAAATTTTACAGTCTACCTTTGGTTACAATGAATTTCGTTTTCATCAGAAAAACATCATTGAGCAGCTGATAGCGGGTAAAGATGCTGTTGTATTAATGCCTACCGGTGGCGGTAAATCTCTGTGTTATCAAATACCCGCTATGGCACGAAAGGGCGTGGGCATTATTGTCTCACCCTTAATCGCTTTAATGCAGGATCAGGTAGATGCATTACAGCAGTTAGGCGTTAAATCGGCTTTTCTTAATTCATCCCTTGATCACTTTGAAGCAAATGAAGTTGAAACCCGATTATTAAACGGTGAAATTGATATGTTATATGTTGCGCCTGAGCGATTGATGACAGAGCGATTTTTAAATTTGTTAGAGCGCTCACCCATTGCACTATTTGCAGTTGATGAAGCGCACTGTGTGTCACAGTGGGGGCATGACTTCAGGCCCGAATATATAAAGTTATCTGTATTACATGAACGATTTCCGAGCATACCCCGTATTGCTTTAACGGCAACCGCTGATGAGGCAACGCGACAGGAAATTATTAAACGTCTGGCATTAGAGAATGCAGAGTGTTTTGTTTCTGGTTTTGATCGACCCAATATTTGTTATCGCGTAGCAGAAAATACAGGCGCCTCAGCTCGAGATTCATTATATCGTTTTATTCAAAATGAACATGAAGGTGAAGCTGGTATTGTTTATTGTTTATCGCGTAAAAAAGTAGAGCAGACAGCAGAATTTTTAAACGACAAAGGTCTCGATGCACTGCCATACCATGCCGGGTTATCACAAAAAGTAAGGCAGCAAAATCAACAGCGTTTTTTAAGTGAAGAAGGTGTAATTATTGTCGCCACTATTGCATTTGGCATGGGCATAGATAAACCCGATGTCAGGTTCGTTGCACATTTAAATCTGCCTAAAAGTGTTGAGGCATATTATCAGGAAACAGGTCGTGCGGGTCGTGATGGGCAACCATCGGATGCCTGGATGATGTACGGCTTGCAAGATGTCATTATGCTCAAACAAATGATGGAAACATCTGATGCCGATGAAGCGCATAAAAGAGTTGAG
>JAPHRB010000149.1 GCA_026197015.1 Gammaproteobacteria bacterium
CAGGCTTTATCAATTGTATTTACAATAGGGTGTTCGCTAGTGGGAGGGAATGGAAAATCTTCTGTTGAACGTGGTTCCTGATGTTTATGTGGAATAATTTTTCCTGAGATACCCACTTCAGTTTCAGCTTTAGTAAAATAGGGTTCCATATCATCATAGCTAATTGGCCAGTCAGCTATATTAGCCCCTTTGATAGGCCCAAATTCCGATAGTAAGCGAAAATCTTTTGGTTTAATTCTATAAAAGTATCCGCTCATAAAATTAGATGCACCACCAACCACATTACCATTCCAGAAATCCCAGCCAGATTCGGATGTTGGTTCACTGACCCAGTTTCCATTACTGGTTTCTTCTTCAAGTACGTGTTGTTCATCTTCAAGTTTTGGCGTATAG
Source organism: Gammaproteobacteria bacterium (assembly GCA_026197015.1). Taxonomy (GTDB): domain Bacteria; phylum Pseudomonadota; class Gammaproteobacteria; order SZUA-229; family SZUA-229; genus SZUA-229. The sequence goes on from JAPHRB010000149.1 coordinate 394, forward strand.
GTGCTGCGTCTACAACAGGCCATTTCATCTTTGGTAAAATCGTTTTCAGTTAACCAGGGGCCTTTCTCTAATACCAGGACAGATTTTCCCTGTATAGATAATTCAGATATAATCGGTCCTGCACCGGCGCCACTGCCAATAACACACACATCATAATCTTTACTCATGCTTTTGTTCTCCGACGTGTATTTACATTTGACTCTGTTCCAAGTTTGAAATAAACCTGTTCAGTTGTGGGGGTGGGAAATCCAGGAATGTGTTCTAACCATAACCATCCTTTAGACTCTTTATTTCCTCCATAGACAGGGTCGCTCAATAAAGCTTCTAACAAATAACCCATCATTAAAGATAACCAGCGGCTTCCTGCACGACTACTCTCAATTTTTCTAAGAACTTTTTCTTTATTGTCTGAACTCAGTTTGATAAATGAATATTTATGGTTTTTGACTGATAAGTCATTTAACCAGCCTACGCCCTGAATAATAAAGTCTTTTTCTTCTGCATCTATGTCAGGTGCATCTAACATGTTACGTAAAAAACGCAAAGCGTAAATATCTTTAGCGCCGGGGGAGTTTTCGTCTGCTGGAAATAAATGTTCCTGAACTTCAGCAAGACTTAACCAGGGATCAGACAGATTTTTATAAACTTTATCTGTATCCTGGCCCAGTATTAATTTTTCGGCATTAGTTAGTAACGGCCAGGCTGTACTTGTTACAGCAAGAATTTGTATAAACTGTCTGCGATTGATAAATGGTGTATTCATGTTTTCATTTTTTATGTTCTGGTGATTTAACTTGCGGAGATTTATTTTTTATATTCCAACGTTCAAAAAACGCCAGAAAAGATTCACGAGTATAGTTCCCATCCTTTAAAAATTCTGCTGTATCCTGAGACCATAATACACTGCCATTAAATTCAGATACATACATGTGAGGGTAACCTAATGGTTTTGGAAAAGGTTCTAGAAATTCTGCATTGTCGTTTTCATCACTAACATTGATTTTTAGCATTACAAAAGTTTCATGCAGTTTTTGTTTTATATCGGGGTTGTTATCAAAGAAAACATCCATTTTATGACACCATTTACACCAGTCACCGCCTAGTTCTATTAGAATTCGGCGGTTGCTACTGGTTGCGAGTTTAACGGCAGCGGCACCATCTTTGAATGCATCCTGCTTCACATTGTATTGAGTGCTATAAATGGGTAATGACTGAATGAGAGGGTTTGTGCTTGCTAAAACAGCAGGCAGGTTAAATGACATAATTAAAATTAATAAGGTCAGTATCTTTGATAGTGCCATGTTCTTTAAAAATCTTAAGCTCGTATTTTTCATGGTCTTATTGTACTATTTTTATATTATGAAATATTACAAATATAGAACACCGTTTCTGTAAATGGTTTCATTTAAAGGGTGTGTTTTTATTCCTATAAATATAAAGGTTATATAATATGGCTGCAAAGTTAATGATACTTCCCAGTAAAGACAGCAATAAAATTCGCCTGCTTAAACTGCCTGCGGATTATGAAGATCAGGAAGTCTACAGGGCCGCTACAGGGGCAATTGGTAGAATTGAAGATAATTTACCGGATTATGAGTGGGAGGATTTGATGGAGGAATTAGAAGATATGGGTTTTGAAGAGGTGTCTTTTTTATTAGGCCCTGAAGTTTAAAACCTGTTTATAAGTGATTAAATTCTATATTTAGTTTAGGAGTTGTTGGGGTTTCAGTATTAATAAGTGCTTATAACCTCAACCTCCATACCCACTTTTAACTCACCTGTTCCATCAGCAATCAAATTTTGCCCAAAACATATTTTATTCTCACGCATGCGATAAGCCGCCAGTGTTTTAAGGACTTCGGCTGACTTTTCCGCTGTATCAGGGTTTATACTGGGTATAACACATCGACTACAGGGTTTGACCAGATTAAATACAATGTCACCAATACGTATCTGCTTCCAGTTATCCTCTGCAAATGGCTCACTACCTGTTACAACCAAATTTGGTCGAAAACGTTTCATTTCTACAGCACTATTCAGGCGACTGTTTAAATCATCAAGTGAAGCCTGACTTATGAGTAAATACGGGAAACCGTCACTAAAAGCTGTGATATCACCCTTGCGGGCGTAATTCAGATCAACCTGGCGTATTTCATCTGCCGGAAAATAGACCAGTCGGGCAGGTGTATTCAAAAAAGTAGAAAACCATTCTGCCACTGAATTACCCGCATCATAAGCTGTGCAAGTGTCTTCCCATACCGTCGCTTTTATGAGCTTATGCGGGTCAGGAGTCATAATGTTGAGTGGTTGCATGCCTTCGGCTGATACCGTCAGTTGAGCGTTATTCAGGCTGCTTTTGATTAAACACATACGTGGGTGTTTGCGTTGAGTTAACATCAAGCCCGCCTCATCAATAAGCATCCATCTACGGTCCATATCTAAGCCGAAAGGCCCGCTTAATGACTTTGTCAGGCTAATTTGAGCCGTTGATTTTATAGGGTATATGGCTAGTTCAGATAAGGTAATCATGAGTCTTTGCAAACCTCAAGTAGTGACTGTAAATGTTTTGCACCCAGCTCACGTGCCAGTTTAATATTTGATTCTGGAATTTGTGCTGTGTCTGGGTGACTATCGACGGCTCGCTGCATACTCAGTTCGCGAATAATGTGTAATGTGGGGTAGGGAGAGCGATTTGTATAGTTAGAGGCATCATCTAACTCGACTCCATCAAAACAGTATAACGGATGGAAATGGGCGAGCTGATATACAGAGTCATATCCCAGGTCATCTAGTAACTGATTGGCGTATTCAATGAGTTCAAGAAAGTCATCGAAGTCAGTAACAGCATGGCTAAACATGAGTAAAGTGGTTTCTGTGTCTGAATGTTTATCCAGATATTGAAACTCTTCAGCTAGATTGTGCAGGTTTGATTCAAGATCTTTAGCGCTAGAAATGCTATAACGTATTGTATCTTGAGTAAATTCCCGTTTAGCAAAGGGGCAGAAGTTTAGACCAATAATGGTTGATTTTAACCAGCAGCGGGTTTCTTCTATTATTTGATTTGCCTGTGTCAATTTGATAAATCTCTAAGTAAGAGGTTTAAGTAAAAGTGAGTTCTTATTTATAGATTTAAATTATACACTGATTCGTGAGCAGAACTTGTTTCTATTAATTGAGAATATTAATGCGCCCGATATTTAAAGCAGCCGTGCCTGATACCTACTGGTACAGGCATATGGCTTGAGTTTCATATAGTAGTCAGCTTACCTTCGAGTACTCAAAATTTTGTTCAAAATTAGATTTCCAGGCCTTAAAATCAGAACGGATATCTCTACGTTCCCGTAATACTAGAACAATATGATACTGTCCTCGGGTTGAAGGTAAGCGCCAGCGCACATTTCCGGTTAAATTATAACTTCTTTCGCTGCTGTCCAGTTTTACAACAATATCCAGAACAGAGTCAATTTCTATGGGGTGATCAACCTCAAGCCTGATACTGCGAGGTGACATTTCAATGGCTGTTGTTGCCATGGTTTTACCAAGTAAAGATGGGTTTTCAGAAGAAAATAGTATTTTTACATTTGTGCCTACTGCCGATACAAAATGATCATCTGAACTTTTTTTGAATAGACGTTGAGCTAGTTTTTTCATAAGTATCCTGCTTAATAAGTAATTGTTAATATTTTTTAAATTCTTATAAAGAGGTTTATCATTTTTAACTCACAAATAAAGTCATTTGCGAGTTGCCTTATTCAAGCACATGGCAATTTAATATCAAGGTAAGAAGCACCCATTGCATTAATATTGTGATTCAAGTCACGCAGAATAGGCTGCATAATATAATCATATAACTGTTAAATGATCGTTAAACAGTTAAAATCAACAATATAATATTTTCAGCAAGAATGAAAAAGTGCAGTTATTTATGTTGAATAGAGTAATACGCTTTGTTTTAGTGTCTTGTGTAACGCTTTTGTTAATAAGTTGTACTACAAATCCACCCCAAAATATGCATAACAGTTGTTCTATTTTTGAGGAGAAAGGTGGCTGGTATGATGATGTGAGTGACAGTTTTAAGCGCTGGGGTGTGCCGATACATGTTCAGCTGGCCATTATTCATCAGGAATCGCGCTTTACACATGATGCACAGACCGAAATGCAGTACTTTATGTGGATAATACCTACGGGTAGAAAATCTTCAGCTTATGGGTATGCACAGGTAAAAGATGAAACCTGGGACTGGTATATTAAATCTACCGGTAATAGCGGCGCTGACAGGGATGACTTTGCCGATGCGGTTGATTTTATTGGCTGGTATGGAAAACGTTCATATGACATCTTAAAAATCTCAAAGTGGGATGCCTATAATCAATATCTTGCATATCATGAAGGTCATGGTGGATTTAAAAGAAAAACATATAATCAGAAACCCTGGTTAATTAAGGTTGCAGCCAAGGTTAAAAAGAATGCCAGCAAGTATGCTGCGCAACTTAAAACTTGTGAGGCTGAGTTACAGTCTGGCTGGTGGTTCTGGTAAACAGGGGTTTTAAACCCCCGTTTATGAAAATAGTTATAACTTTGGCTTAGCCCAATGTTTGCAAATGATAATAAATAAGAGTTTTGTTTTTATGTATAAACCATCAATAAATTATATAGCCATCTGTGTTTTCATGCTCTTTTCAGTTTATTCTTCGGTAGCCTTTTCCTATGATGAAATTCTTTTTGAACAAAACATTAATGAATTAAATGAAGTTAAGTCTTTATTAGAAAATAAAAAATATAAAAGTGAAAATCTTACAAACTGGACAAAACTGGCTATTAATCTCAGAAGTACAGCCGAGTTATGTGTATCTGAGAAAGAGGAGGTTCTTGCAGCTCTCAAAGACTCGATAAGCGGATTAGGAGAGGTGACTGAGGGTGAAGATATAAATATTACATCAGTTAGAGACCTGCTCAGTGAGGATAAAAATCGAGTTGAAAATGAATTAGCTGAATGTAACGTTCAGATGTTGTCTATTGATGAAACTGAAGAGCTACTGGATATTGCAAAAAGTTCTGATCTAGAACGTGTGTATTTCTCTAAACAACAGAATCTAGTTGAATTACTGGTTGATTTTGTTAATAACCCGGCTGATTTGTTTAGTGATTCAACAGAATTTATTATTGATCGATCTGGTATAAAGAGTATAAAACTATTCGAATGGTTTACTGGTCTGGCAATAATATCAGTGGTATTAATATTTTCATTGCGTTTAAGAAAATTCTTAAATAAGCAGTCTGTATCTACAGACTGGAATAACGATCTAGACAGATTAATACTGCATTCGACTATTACTGTAAGCGCTCGTTATCTCCCTTATATACTGTTCTTTTTGTCTAGTTATCTTTTTTTAAGTTATATAACGTTAAATATAGAACATGATCTTTTTATTACGCAATTCTCTCTTGCTGTCACCATCTATTTCGTTTTTATAATAGTAACAAATTTATTTCTTTCACCTTTGGCTCCAGCTAAACCTATAATCGAAAATATGGGGGATATCCTGGTAAAGCTTTCTCAGCGTTTAAAGGTATTGTTTCTTATTGCTCTGATGGGTTATCTGGCATTTTATACGGTTTTCTCAAATAGTATGTCAGAAACCAATTTACACCTACTGAGATATGTCTTTTCTCTATTTTTAGTTATTAATTTAGTGTGGACAATAAGAGTTTTAATAGATCCCAAAAAACTTCCCAAATTAAGTTGGGTAGCTCGTGGGGTGAATCTGGTTTTACTGCTAACTCTTATATCTGAGTGGTTAGGTTATATCAATTTAACACTTGCTGTCAGAGGAGGGGTATTAATAACTTTTGTGTTATTGATTCTGTTTTTTGGAGTAACAACTATATTTAAACTTGTTTTTAATTCTCTTGATCAAGGTTCAAATAAACTATCTCGACACATTCGCTCTAAATTAGGTGTTGAAGGTGAGAATGTTATACCGGGGCTAATCTGGATTCGGCTACTTATTTCAGTTCTCTTATGGGGTTCCTTCCTGCTGTTGCTGGTAAATATATGGGATTATAATGGCGGTCTGTTAACGCAGTTAAAAAATTATATTATTATTGGCTTTACATTGGGCGATTACAGAGTTGTTCCAAGTAAGGTTCTGTGGGCTGTGTTTGTCTTTTCTGGCTTGCTGGTAATATCCGGCTGGATTAAATCCCAGCTTGAAAAACACTGGCTCGCTATGTTTCATATTGATTCAGGTGCACGAGATGCGGTGGTTACTATTGCTGGTTATGTTATGTTTTTATCATCAATATTAATAGGCTTGTCAGTTGCCGGTTTTAACTTTGGCAATATTGCTATTGTTGCGGGTGCATTATCAGTCGGTATTGGTTTTGGTTTACAAAATATTGTAAATAATTTTGTTTCGGGTTTGATATTGTTATTTGAGCGCCCTATTCGTAAGGGCGACTGGGTTGAAGTAGGTACAACCGCGGGTTATGTGCAAAATATACAGATACGCTCAACTCTAATAAGAACATTTGATAATTCGGATGTGATTGTGCCTAACTCAGAATTGATTTCAAACCAGGTTACCAACTGGATGTTGTCAAGCAAAAGAGGTCGAGCGATAATTCCTGTGGGTGTTGCTTATGGTAGTGATATAGAACAGGTTAAAAAAATATTATTAAAAATAGCAGATGAAAATGAAAGTTTAATTCATGGTGTCACTCAGTGGGCGCCGAAAGTTTTGTTCAGGGGGTTTGGTGCAAGCTCGCTTGATTTTGAATTAAGAGTGTTCTTAAAAGAAGTCAGTGGCCGTTTAGGCGTAATTAGTGAAATAAATTTTGCCATTGATAAGGCGTTCAGGGAAGCCAATATCGAAATTCCATTTCCACAAAGTGATGTGCATGTTAGAACTTTGCCAGATAAAAATGAGTAAGACTATTTAACTAACTTTTTTAATTAACCGGTTATCTGTCTTGCTTTATAGATAATGAGGCAGATTTTTATTTGTTGATATGTAAATAAATGAGAAGATCTATATTTTAACAAATAGCTGTTTCAAGCAGTTCAATCCAGTGTTTTACGGGTTTATCTGATTTAGTTGATAGATGCATCTGACAACCAATATTTGCAGTTGCAATGATATCGGGTCTGCTTTTCTGTAAATTAGTTATTTTGTTTATAAGTAGTTTTTTTGATAGTACAGGTTGTAATACTGAATAGGTACCTGCTGAACCACAACAAAGATGTGAATCTTCAACCTGTGTCAGCCTGTAACCTACTTTCGTTAATAATTCTTCTACAATACCATTTAGCTGTAAACCATGTTGCAGTGTGCAAGGGCTATGAAAAGATACTGTTTTATTAAGCTCAGGCACGTCAGGTATCTGTGAAATTTCACTGTTTAGTATTTCACTTACATCTTTTGCTAGTGCGCTTATTCTTTTAGCCTTAGCTGCATAATGCTCATCATTTTCGAGTATATGTGCATAGTCTTTTACCATTACACCACAACCACTGGCTGTAATAACAATTGCTTCAATACCATTGTTAATATGCTGCCACCAGTTATCTATATTGTGTTTTATGGTTTTAATGGCTTCCTCTGAGGCAGCGAGGTGCTGGCTAACGGCACCGCAACATTTGACTTCTTTTTGTTGAACGAGCTCTATGCCCAGTTTATTTAAAACATTGGCTGTTGAAACATTAGTTTGTGCGTTAGTTGTTTGTTGTACACAGCCGTCAAGTATTAGCATTTTTCTTTTTTGCTTAATTCTCGGCCATTCACCGGCAATTTCTATTTCAGGTATCTTGTTTTTTAATACGTCGGGTAACGCAGGTTTAAAAAAAGTACCTAGATTTAATAAAAGCTTAAACCTTTCTGGGTAAGGAATGATTTTACGCAATGCTAAACGAGTAAATCGTTCCGTTAAACTTCTAGATGTCTGTTTTTCTACCAGTTCACGTCCAATATCAATTAGTCGACCGTACTGGACACCTGAAGGGCATGTGGTTTCACAAGCACGACAGGTTAAGCAGCGGTCTAAATGTGTGCGGGTTTTTTCAGTGGCTTTTTGACCTTCTAGCACCTGTTTGATTAAGTATATTCTACCTCGAGGGCTATCCAGTTCATCGCCAAGTAGCTGATAGGTTGGGCAGGTAGCCGTACAAAAGCCGCAATGTACACAGCTGCGCAAAATATCATTAGCCTGTTGACCCTGAGGTGTTTCTAATAAACTCTGTAGAAGATTGGTTTGCATAGTTAAATGTCTTTATACATAACGCCGGGGTTTAGAATGTTTTGCGGGTCAAAAGCATTCTTTAGCTTTTTATGTATGTTTAAAAGGCCGTCACTGAGCGGGTGAAAAGCTGGGGTATCCGATGTGTTATTTCTAAATAAAACAGCATGACCACCCACGGTTTCTAATTTTTCTCGTATTTCTGCGGATGATGAATCTGTTTTTAACCAGCGTAGTGCTGCTCCCCATTCATAAAGTGTATCGCCTGGAATATCAAGAGGAGGATTATTTGACGATAGTGATAATCGCCATAATGCTTTATCTGTTTTAAAAAAGTTATGTGTCTGTTCTTTTATCTGTTGCCAGAGTAGTGGGCTATTTTCTATGACTTCTCCGCCAATTATTTTTCTGGCAGAGTTCACTGATGAGTCACTACCGCTTAAACGAATGAATAATTGTGAACCGTCATAACAACTTGCAGTAACAGGAAGTGACTGTTTAACCCATTGATGCATATTATACATAGCCTGGTTAATATCACATTGATGAGCTAGTGTGATTTCAGTTTCAGGTTTAGGCAGTACTTTTAAAGACACATCAAGTATGACCCCGAGTGTACCCATAGCACCACACATTAGACGCGATGCATCATAACCAGCAACATTTTTCATTACCTGGCCACCAAACTTTAAATCTTCAGCTTTGCCGTTAATTATTCTTGAGCCTAAAACAAAGTCACGTGCAGCCCCGTTATATGCTCGAGCCGGGCCAGATAAATTGCAGGCTATGGTTCCACCTATAGTTGCTTTATCTGTAAAGTGGGGCGGTTCAAAAGGTAATATCTGATTGCTCTCATGAAGTGTCGTTTCCAGTTCAGAGAGCAGTGTTCCGGCTCGAACTGTTACTACCAGTTCTGTTGGTTCGTAACTAATAATCCCTTTATGCTCAGATACATCTAATGAACCTGCATCAACTTCATGGCCATAAAAGTGTTTGCTGTTTCCGCCACATATTTTCAGTGCTTTTTTGATTTTATAAGCATCGAGTATATGTGCCTGTATTTGCTGGCTATTATCTTTAGACATAAATTAAAACCGTTCCAGCTCAGGATGAGGTAACTCACCATGATGCACATGCATTGCACCGAATTCAGCACAGCGATGTAATGTGGGCACAGCTTTACCCGGATTGAGCAAGCCTTTCTCATCAAAGGCTTTTTTAATTGCATGAAACTGTGTTAGCTCAAGCGCATCAAACTGCACACACATTTGATTAATTTTTTCCAGTCCTACGCCATGTTCGCCGGTGATGCTGCCACCTACCTCAACACACAATTCAAGTATTTTTCCGCCAAAATCCTCAGTACGTTCTAACTCGCCGGGTATATTGGCATCGTATAAAATTAATGGATGTAAGTTGCCATCACCCGCATGAAATACATTAGCAACAGGTAAATCATATTCAGCTGATAATTTAGCCATGGTTTGTAAAACCTGGGGTAAATGTTTGCGTGGAATAGTGCCATCCATGCAGTAATAATCAGGTGAGATTCTTCCAACAGCTGGAAAAGCCGCTTTACGACCTTTCCAGAAAGTTTCACGTTCAGCTTCATCCTGTGCAATGCGTACTTCTGTTGCGCCACTTACTTCAAGAATATGCTGCACACGTTTTATATTTTCTTTAACTTCAGCCTGACTACCATCCAGTTCACATAATAAAATGGCAGCCGCATCTGTCGGGTAACCCGCGTGTACAAAATCTTCTGCGGCCTGTATGGCTAATTTATCCATCATCTCAAGACCAGCGGGAATAATGCCTGCTGAAATGATATCACCTACCGCTTTGCCGGCTTTAATCAAGTCATCAAATGCGGCGAGAATGACCTGTGCTGATTCAGGTTTAGGTAATAGTTTAACGGTAACTTCAACAATCACCCCCAGCATGCCTTCAGAACCAGTCATTAAGGCAAGCAGGTCATATCCTGGTGAATCAAGGCCGCTACCACCGATAGTGAGTAACTCGCCTTCAATAGTGATAATTTTTATTTGCTGAATATTATGTATGGTTAATCCATATTTAAGACAGTGCACACCGCCTGAGTTTTCAGCTACATTGCCGCCGATTGTGCAGGCAATTTGTGAAGAAGGGTCAGGGGCGTAATATAAATCATACCTGGCAACGGCGTCAGAAATTGCCAGATTACGCACTCCCGGTTGTACTCGCGCAACGCGTTGTACCGGGTCAATATCTATAATTTCCTTAAACTTCGCCAGACTCAGTAAGATGCCGTCTGATAAAGGCAGTGCTCCACCGGACAACCCTGTACCAGCACCTCTGGCAACAACAGGCACATCAAGTTCATTACATATTTTTAAGATCGACTGAACCTGTTCTATCTCGTTCGGTAATACAACGGCTAATGGCAGGTTGCGATAAGCAGATAAACCATCACACTCATATGGGTGCAGGTCTTCTGTCTGGTGTAAAATAGAAGTAGAGGGCAGAATACTTTCTAGTTTGCTTATTAATTGTGATTTATCAATAGGTGAAGTCATAGGCGGGAGGTATTAATATAAAGCCCTCATCACCAGTTTCAGTTATGGTGGCTTTAATATCAATTAAATCTAGTCCTCAAATTCAGCGTTATGATATATGTTCTGTACATCATCACAATCGTTTAATGCATTTATAAAGTTATCAAATATTTCAATATCTTCACCTGTAATCATACTGGCGCTTTGAGGCATGTAGGTGATTTCGTCCATTTCAAAGTCAATATCGCTAAAAGTTTCATTTAAAGCGGTTCTTACTTTATTAAACTCAGTATGTGGCGCGAGTATAGTAATCATACCGTCTTCATTCTCAATATCGGTCACATCAACGTCTTTTTCCATAAGCGCGTCAAGTATGGCCTCTTCATCATCATGTTTAAAAGCAAAAAGTGCCTGATGATCAAACATATGACTAACAGTGCCCGGAGTACCAATTTTGGCGCTATTTTTCACAAAACACTGGCGTACATCGGTAAAAGTTCGATTGTTATTATCGGTTAGACAGTCAACGATAACCATGCAACCACCAGGGCCATAACCTTCGTACTGGGCGAGTACAAAATCTTCACCTGCACCACCATCGGCTTTTTTAAGTGCATTATCTATAACATGAGCAGGCACCTGTTCTTTTTTAGCTTTTTCGATTAAGCGGCGTAGTGCCAGATTGCTATCGCTATCTGAGCCGCCGTTTTTGGCACAGACATAAATCTCTTTACCATATCGTGAATATAACTTGGCTTTCGCACCCTGCGTCTTAGCCATAGAGGCTTTACGATTTTCAAAACTTCTGCCCATCTGAGTATGATCTCTATTGAGTATTAATAATTGGCACTAATTTTAACGGTATAAAGCAAGAGATGCTAGACCGGATATAGATGAATTAATCCGTAATCAGCTTAACAGAGGATTCAGCGGTGTGTTTATCAATATTAATCAGAAACTCACAATATTCATTTTGTGTATCTAGAGGGGTAGGGTCATCTGAGCAACTACAACCTGCAATAATACCACTATAAAAAATACCCGATTTTATAATAATGTTATGAGCTGTTTCTTCAGTTCTATTTATAATAGCGCTGATTTTTTCATTACTCACATAACTGCTTAGAGACAGCCCTTGCTGTAAGGGCAGCTCTTTATGGTCAAGCTGAGCTATTTCTAGCTTAAAAATATGGGTAAATTCAGCATCAAAACCATTTGATTGCCATGCTTTTAAGGTTTTGGGGAAAGAAATCATAAGCAAATATTTAACCTGACTAGTTCATCGGCAAGTACCATACACAAACTGGATTGACCTTCATCTGAACCGTTTCGAGCATCTTTCTGCGGCTCTGACAACGTTTTTATTCGCCTATTCAGATAATTTTGGCATGCGGAATATTCAAAGCATGATATGGCGCTGGAATAGGCAAGTATCTGTTGCAACGTATTTATTAATTCTGATTCATGAAAAACGATCTAATTAGTAGATATTATATTTAATTCATATAATGTAATTAATCATAACCTGTTTTATAGATAATATTAAATAATGATTTTACAAAGCACGTTTAAACCTGCCTTTGGTCTGAGTAATTCCCATGCTCAAACGTTATTGCCAACCTTTATACGTAATAAACTAAAATTTACGGGGCTTGAAGAGACTCTGGAGTTAGAGGATGGTGACTTCCTTGATTTGATATGGACAGAAGAACCTCAAAATAAGAAACCTATTGTCATTGTTTTTCACGGACTTGAAGGTTCAATTGACTCGCCATATGCCAGAGGTATTATGATAGCGATAAAAAATCACGGCTGGACCGGGTTATTAATGCACTTTAGAGGCTGTTCAGGACAGAATAATCGTTTAGCCCGTACATATCACAGTGGCGAAACAGATGACGCTAAAATTTTAATAAAGTGCTTGCAGGAAAAATATCCTGATTCTGCGTTAGCGGCAGTCGGTTTTTCATTAGGTGGCAATATGTTATTAAAATTACAGGCAGAATTAGGTGCATTGTCACCCTTTAAAGCAATCGTAAGTGTATGTGCACCACTGTTATTAAATGCCTGCGCGGATAAACTTAATAAAGGCTTCTCAAAAGTATATCAACGTCACCTGATAGGTCATTTAAAACGCAAATTGATTGTAAAAGCCAGACTGCATGATTATGAAAAACTTATTAACTTGAATTCAGATAAAATTAACAGCTTAAGTAGTTTCTGGCAGTTTGATGATTTGGTAACGGCGCCATTACATGGCTTTAGCGGGGTAGAGGATTACTATGCAAGGTCGAGTGCCAGGCAATATCTTAAAAAAATTAAAAAACCCAGTTTGATATTACTTGCGCTTGATGATCCGTTTATGACAAAAGATATAATACCCGAAGAAGTAGAGCTTTCATCAAGTACTCATTTAGAATTAAGCCAGCATGGGGGCCATGTTGGCTTTATCTCGGGTACAATTCTGAAGCCTGAATTCTGGTTAGAAGAGCGCATACCAGAATACCTGTCAAAGTTTATTTAATAATTTTTCGCTATCTGCATAAACTAAAATCAAGCCCCCGGTATTGGGTGCAACTTTTATTGTTTGTTAAATACATCATCTATCAAAGCATACAGTAATAATGAAAATTTTAAATAAAAGAAATAACCATTAGTTCAGTATAATAAATTCAATTTGTAACTGTTTTATTAAATTAAACTAGAGTTATGCCGCTTGTTCAGATGCTTTTTTCAGCAGGCTTTCCTGGAAGATAGCTTTATGTACATCACCAATACTAATTATGCCAATTAATTTATTATCACTATCGGTTACAGGAATACGACGAATTTGTTTCACACACATCATTGAAGCTGCTTTTAGAAGGGGCATTTCTGCACGAACAGAAGCCACGGTTTGTGTCATAAGCTCACCGGCTTTCTTATTAAGTAAGCCTTTGTAGTCTGCCTCTATAGATTCGAAATCAGGTATCCCACCTTCTTGCATTATTTGTCCTACATCCGGAAACATTGCCTTTAAAATGTCTTTTTCAGACAGCACGCCAATTAACTTGTCATCACTGTCAATTACAGGCACACCTGATATTTTGTTAAAACACATGATTGAAGCTATGTCCTGAATCAGTGTATCTATATTGGCAGTTTTAACAGAAGTATTCATTATGTCGTTGACTATCATTTTTATTTCTCCAGCAGCTTTACGTTGTTTAATATGAAATATGGGAACAGGCTGATTCAGTTATAGCGAATAAGCATTAGTTAGACCAGCAAAGAAATTTAATCGTTGATATGGTTTTATTTATAGATGAAGTCAAGATAGCTATAAGTAATTAACTTTAATCAATAAAAAACACCGATTTGATATAGATCAACTCGGCGTTTTAATTAAATAAATATAAAAAATAGATCAAACGAGCTGTAAACGTAGAATTCCTTCCATTTTTTCAGCTGTTTCAGATTTTCCTGTACGACTATCACCAACTAGAGCTATGGTTATATTAATCTCATCTTCTCTGGTTTTGGATAACTCTCGCTTTTCTAAGGCAGATGTTTTAATTAATTCAATCAGATCATTGGCAAGTCTAACCGGCCCCTCCTGTTCAACCTGATCTCTATCATTAAAATCGCAACGCTGAAGATCTTCATCAGTGTTGCCTTCATAAACACCGGCCATTAACTGGCTATGGGCAACACCGACTTTAAGCTCGCCACGATTAATAAGAATATTCATGTCACCAATAAAAGCCTTTTCATTTTCTGAAAACTTTTCAAACAAGGCTGGATGCAATATTTCATGATTATTATCTTTTAACAAGGGGAAGGGGTTTGCCCAGTAACTGCTTTCTTTTGCACCACGGTGAGTTTGGGTTGACCCCGCAGCCACACGTTCGCCAAGTCTAAAGTGCTGTAACGCATCTTCTATATGCATATCAGCTTTTATGGTGTTTTCGCCGGGCTCAATAAGTGTGAAATTATTCATGTATAAAAGAATATCGAGTGGATCAAGTCGGTATAGTTCATCAACTTCCGTAACCGGTACTATTTGTCGTGCATTTGAACCGGTATCTTTGTTGTAACCCACTTCACGGCCAGCCATCTGTAGTTTAGCCTGTTCGCTGAATCCATCCAGACAGGCAAATGCACCGGTTTCTGTACCACAAAAAACAGGACGGGTTATTTTGTCGGCTTGCTGTTTTATCAGGCTAATCTTGCCCATGTCATCGGCTTTGATTAACATCTCTGCGATATAAGGTATATCGTTATCAAAACGCACAACATAACGGGTGCAGCCACAATGTAGGGGTAGCTCTCCATTTAAGATTGCCAGTACATTGTGTAGTGTAAGAAGTGGTTTCTTGGCATAACCAAAGTACTTTAGTTCATCAATGTTTGGTACAAGTCCGATTAATAACTCACTATCCTGATCATAGTAATAACCCAGATCTTTTTCATCTGCGTTTGGATCACCGAAGAAAAATAGACCATCAGGTTTTCGGTTACTGGTGATGTCTTCAATTTTGGCAAACGGGAATAAATTTAAAAGCCCCGGTTCCATTTCTATACAGCCTCGTGATTTATGAATGAAGGTAATGAGTAATGATGTGCCCACCTGTAGCGGCACAGAAACCCAGTTTTCAATATTAAACTCACCTAATTTTAGAGGGTTGTGTTTTAATTCATAAAATGGTTTGGCGCGTTTATTAGATGGCGTTGAATAATCAACGCCAGTTTTTATATCAGCTGCAACAGTTAAAGGTACATGAGCCAGTAATGAGTAATCAGCAGGATAGTTAAAATAATGTCCAGAAATTTCACCCGCTGTTACATTAGGTGAGGCATCCATGCCTGGTGTACGACGCACTCCCTGATCCATATTTACTTTATTAAGTAACTGGCGGCGTGTCTCAAGAATTAAATCTGCCAGACGCTGTGCCTTATCGGTTACTTTATCTTTAACGGTTTGAGTTGTTTCAAGACCCGTTGATACTACATCATTTTGTAAGCGAACCAGCCGTGTATAACCTGAACCACGATAATGATGAAAAGCACCATCCATAAAACGGATCAACTCTCTAGCTTTATCCTGTTTATCCAGGGCATCAAACTCACTGGTTTCCAGTATTTTTATAAGGTCACGTGTGCTTACTTTTTTAATGAAATCAATTTTATGATCAGCTTCAGTGCGTCGTTGATCAGGGCGGCTTTGCAAATCATTTATAAATTCCTGTTTATAGATATTAAGAAAACGTGCAAATGCCAGGCTGCGAAGTAGTTGACCTGATGTATTACAACCATCACGAATTTCGAGAATTTCTTCCATCTTAATACCAGTTTGTTATTAAAGTTTAGGATATATTAAACCTATAAATAGACGGCTACCAATTAAGTGCATTGAGAGCAGGATTAAATAAATTATTGAGCAAGCTTTAACTATGTGTAGTTAAGCTTAATAATATTAAGATTTTAGGGGGGGTTGACGACAAAACACAATAATTTCGAGCATTTACGTAACGGCTGGACAGGTTTCAGGTTTTGTATGGCATTAAAATCAGGCAGCCGTCCTCATGCTGAAAATCGACTGCTAGTCTGCTTGGTGTCATTGGTGTGTACTCTTATCATTTATCAGTTGACTGGTTATAACATTTAACTGTTGCGTCATACATTGCTGCAAAAGAAATATCGTTTTTTCTACAGGACAATCACGACAAACAAACAGGTAAGATTTAGATGAAGGGTATAAATAGATAGTTTATTACCCCATAATTTTCTTTAGCTGTTTCAGATGAATTTTAATTTGATTTTTTCTACGTCTTGATCACTCTGAGATTGTTTGTCTTTTCTCAAAAAAAAGCTGGTCACATATGTGCCAGCTTTTTAGTAACTACGCTTTGTTCAAAGTGTAATTATTTTGCAGGAGCAGGAGCCGCTGGTGCTGGAGCAGCAGGAGCGTAGCCGTATGGCGCTGGGGCATAACCGTAAGGCGCTGGGGCGTAACCATTGTTGTAACCGTTGTAACCGTTGTAGCCATTGTAACCACCATTATATCCATTTTGGCCGTTATAACGGTTTTGGAACTGGTTGTTACCATTGCCATAACCCTGACCATTACCACGACCATTAGCATTCATGTTGAAGCCGAAGTTGCCATCACCCATCATGTCGCCCATACCATTACCATTACCGTAACCATTGTTGTTCCAGTTACTATTACCATTGTTATAACCGTTGTTATAACCATTATTATTGAAAGGACCCCACCATGCATTAGCAGTTGAAGATGCAAGAGCAAGTGTAGCCGCAATAGCGATAATGTTTAATGTTTTCATTTTTCATTCCTCATTTAATTAACAGATTTTTTTTCATGCGCTTAGGTCTTTCTAGACCATGAATAAATAATATTAGTAAAATATAATATATACAAGTACTAACATATACCGTCTATCAGCTTTTGCTTATAAAGGTTTTTTTGATTGATATAAATCATGATGTAAGGGGGTTAAATTGCTGCAAGTGCAGGTAGTTAAGTGCAGTTATTAAAGTCTTCATGTAAGCTATCAGACTTTATTTGGGCCTATAAATTTAATAAATAGAATAAATATGAATTCTGACTCGAATTTTGAAATATCTGGTTTATCCCCCTCAATACTACAAGCAGTAAATGAAAAAGGTTATAAGTCAGCCTCACCAATACAGTTAAAAGCAATACCTGTTGTGCTACAAGGTAAAGACCTGATGGCGGCTGCACAAACGGGTACGGGCAAAACAGCCGCCTTTACCTTGCCTGTATTAGATATTCTTAGCAAAGGTAAAGCAGCGACTTCAAATCAGGCAAGAGCGCTTATACTAACACCTACACGTGAACTGGCTGTTCAGGTAGGAGAAAGCGTTAAGGTTTATGGCAAATATACATCACTACGTTCTACGGTAGTTTATGGTGGGGTGAAAATTAATCCTCAAATGATGAAATTACGTAAAGGAGTTGATGTATTAATTGCAACTCCCGGGCGACTACTCGATCTCTATCATCAAAATGCCGTAAAATTTGAGCGGCTTGAAATACTGGTATTAGATGAAGCAGATAAAATGCTGGAGTTGGGTTTTATCGATGATATTAGCAAGATACTTGGTCTATTACCTAAACAACGTCAAAACCTTTTATTTTCAGCCACTTACTCCGATGAAATTCGCCGATTTGCAAAACAGTTATTAAATAAAGCTGTTGAAGTATCTGTATCACCAGAAAACACAAGCGTAAAGAAAATTAATCAATGGATGTGTCCGGTAGATAAAAAGAAAAAACCTGCATTATTAGCCTATTTAATAAAACAGAAAAACTGGCAACAGGTACTGGTTTTCAGTAAAACAAAAAATGCTGCTGATAAGCTGACTCGCTATCTTCAGGAGCAGGGCATTGAAAGCATATCC
>JAPHRB010000068.1 GCA_026197015.1 Gammaproteobacteria bacterium
AGTTTAAACCAGTTTAAAAATGGGAAAAGTGCTAATAAATTCATGTATTTGACGTGGTATCCATTAAGCGGGGGTTTTTAGGTGGCGCGTATTATAACATACAAAGATCATGCTTATTAGGCGATGCTTAAATAGATTTGTATTCTATTAACTAAAAATTTAACGGGTCCGTTTATATCACACAGGAAATTGCTCTCAGCAAGATGTATACTATGCGCAAACATAAAACCTGATCTATAAGGAACCAACCGTGCTCGAAGCTTATCGTAAACATGTTGAAGAACGCGCGGCAGAAAATCTGCCTCCATTAGCACTTGATGCTAAACAAGTTGCTGATTTAATAGAAATTATTAAAAACCCTGGTAAAGAAGACCCAGAAGAAATATTAGCTCTGCTGGTGCATCGAGTGCCACCTGGTGTTGATCAGGCAGCTTATGTAAAAGCGGCTTTTCTATCGGCCCTTGCCAAAGGTGAGACACAATGTGAGCTGATTTCTCGCATTAGAGCGGTTGAATTATTAGGCACCATGTTAGGTGGCTACAATATCCAGTCACTTATAGATTGCCTTGATAGTGAAGAAACCGCTCCTACGGCTGTAATCGCTTTATCACATACTTTACTTATTTATGACGCTTTTCATGATGTAGCTGAAAAGGCAAAAACCAATGCGTTTGCACAACAGGTGCTCGAGTCATGGGCAGAAGCAGAATGGTTTGAGTCTAAGCCAGAAATGGCCAGAGAAATTACCGTAACAGTTTATAAAGTGCCTGGCGAAACCAATACTGATGATTTATCACCTGCTACCGAGGCGTGGAGTCGCCCTGATATTCCGTTACACGCTAAATCTATGCTGATAACTAAAATGCCTGAAGTAGATGGCAAGGCTCCCATAGAAGTTATAGAAGAGCTCAAAAAGAAAGGTCACCCAATTGCTTATGTGGGTGATGTAGTAGGTACTGGTTCATCTAGAAAATCGGCAATTAACTCCGTTTTATGGCATATGGGTGAGGATATACCTTACGTACCTAATAAACGTGAAGGTGGTGTTATTTTAGGCGGCAAAATTGCGCCAATATTCTTTAATACGGCAGAAGATTCCGGCGCATTACCGATTGAGTGTGATGTTGAAAAAATGGAAACCGGTGATGTTATAACCATCCGCCCCTATGATGGCATAATTGAAAACCTCGATGGTTCACAAATCTGTAAGTTTGACTTACGACCATTAACTATGCCAGATGAGGTTCGAGCCAATGGCCGTATACCGCTAATTATCGGTCGAGGTTTAACAACACGTGCGCGTGAACATCTTGGTAAACCAGAAAATGATACTTTCCTAAAACCAGTAGACCCTGCAGATACGGGTAAAGGTTATACTCATGCACAGAAAATCGTAGGTCGTGCATGTGGTGTTGAAGGTATACGCCCAGGCACTTATTGTGAGCCTAAAATGACCACAGTCGGCTCGCAGGATACAACCGGAGCAATGACGCGTGATGAATTAAAAGAATTAGCGTGTTTAGGTTTCTCTGCCGATTTGGTAATGCAATCATTCTGTCATACAGCGGCGTATCCAAAACCGGTTGATATTAACTTGCAGCACAATTTACCTGATTTTATGCAATCAAGATCAGGTGTAGCATTACGTCCAGGTGACGGAATAATTCATTCATGGTTAAACAGAATGATTTTACCGGATACAGTGGGTACAGGTGGT
This sequence comes from Gammaproteobacteria bacterium, assembly GCA_026197015.1. GTDB lineage: Bacteria > Pseudomonadota > Gammaproteobacteria > SZUA-229 > SZUA-229 > SZUA-229. The sequence continues at coordinate 1,718 of JAPHRB010000068.1, forward strand.
GATTCACATACGCGTTTTCCAATGGGTATTAGTTTTCCAGCAGGTTCTGGTTTGGTTGCATTTGCTGCAGCTCTGGGTGTAATGCCATTAGATATGCCTGAGTCAGTGCTTGTTCGCTTTAAAGGTGAAATGCAGCCGGGTATTACCTTGCGTGATTTAGTGAATGCTATTCCTTATGTAGCAATTCAAAAAGGTTTGTTAACTGTTGAGAAAAAAGGCAAGAAGAATGTCTTTAATGGTCGAGTATTAGAAATTGAAGGCCTGCCAGATTTAAAAGTCGAACAGGCATTTGAATTATCTGATGCATCAGCCGAACGTTCTGCTAATGGTTGTACAGTACGTTTAAATAAAGAGCCTATTATTGAATATTTAAATTCAAATGTTACATTATTAAAATGGATGATTTCTAACGGATATGAAGATCAACGTACACTGCAACGCAGAATCGATGCGATGGAAGCGTGGTTGGCAGATCCTCAATTAATTGAGCCTGATGCAGATGCTGAATATGCAGAGATAATTGAAATTGATTTAAATGAGATTAAAGAACCTATCCTTGCGTGCCCGAATGACCCGGATGATGTTAAACAATTATCTGATGTTCAGGGAACAAAAATTGATGAGGTATTTATCGGTTCATGTATGACTAATATTGGTCATTACCGTGCTGCGGGCAAAGTGCTTGAAAATATATCGAATATTCCTACAAGAATGTGGATAGCACCACCTACTAAAATGGATGAACGTCAGTTAACAGAAGAAGGTTACTACAGTATATTTGGAAAAGCCGGTGCACGTACAGAAATGCCAGGTTGTTCTTTGTGTATGGGAAATCAGGCACGTGTTGCAGATAACTCTACTGTTATATCAACTTCAACACGAAACTTTCCAAATCGATTAGGTAATAATGCGAATGTTTATCTAGCATCTGCAGAACTCAGTGCTGTAACGGGTGTTCTGGGATACTTACCTACACCCGCAGAATATCTTGAAAAAGTTAAACACATTGAACCAATGGCTGATGATATTTATCGCTATCTTAATTTCCATGAAATTGCGGAATATAAAGACGTAGCAGATAAAGTTATTCCTATAACGCTTGCTTAGTAATTCAGCTTAAATATGAAAACCTTATTATTTGTTGCCTTGGGAGGAGCGCTGGGAGCAGTGCTTCGATACTCTATTTCTTCTGGTGTTTATAGCTGGTTTGGTCGATCTTTTCCCTATGGAACTCTGGCAGTAAATGTAATAGGTTCATTGGCTATTGGTTTATTGTCAATACTGATGGTTGAAAAATTTAATGTGTCACAGGAAATCAAGTTAGGGGTAGTGGTTGGTGTTTTAGGGGCGTTAACTACTTTTTCTACATTCTCCTGGGATACAGTTGATTTATTACAGCAGGGATTAATTCAAAAAGCCCTGTTAAATGTTTTGTTGAATGTTGTTGTCTGTATAAGTGCTGTTTGGGTTGGTACTGTTTGGGCTAAGTCGATGATATAAAAAACATCATTTCTATTTATGTTGGAAGGATAAGTCAGTATTAGCAAAGAGATTTCGAGTTATGGAAAAATTGTCAGTTGTTTATATATTGACATCAAAAGGAAATGGGGCTTGATATGTTGGGATTACCAGTAACTTGATAGAAAAATTTGTGAGCAAAAACAGAAATTTGTTGGTGATTTTGCGGAATAATAGAATCTCACATTATTGGTTTATTACGGAATTTATACAGATATGGCATCGGCCATTACTCGAGAAAACCCATTAAAAAATGGAATTGAAACTGGAAGAAAAGGATAATAGAAAAAGAGAACCCATATTGGTTAGATTTATGGGATGAAATAAACAGATAACCTGTCATCTCCGAATGCTTGTCTCGGGAATGACAAACTATAAAAGAATTTAGAGTAAAAAATGCTAGACCAAAAACAACTAAGAACCGATATAGAAAGTGTAGCTAAAAACCTGACAAAACACGGCTACCAACTTGACGTAAATAAGTTCAATGAGCTCGAGGCACAACGTAAGGACCTGGCAGTAAAAACTCAGGATTTACAAAACGAGCGTAATACAAAATCCAGGAGTATAGGTAAAGCAAAAGCTAGTGGTGAAGATATTTCCCCTTTATTGGACGAAGTATCTACACTGGGTGATGATCTTGATGCCGCTAAAAAGCAGCTAGATGATGTGCAGGATCAAATTCATGAAATGATGATGGGCATGCCAAATATGCTGCATGAATCAGTTCCTGACGGTAAAAGTGAAGACGATAATATTGAAGTTAGGAAATGGGGCGAGCCAACAGCACTTGATTTTGAAGCTAAAGATCATGTTGAACTAGGGGCGCCTAATGACTGGTTAGATTTTGAAACGGCAGCAAAAATTACCGGTTCACGTTTCGTTGTTATGCGAGGTGATATGGCCAGGCTTCATCGAGCATTAATTCAGTTTATGCTCGATTTACATACTAATGAACATGGTTATGAAGAGGTTTACGTACCATTTTTAGTAAATAAAGATAGCTTGAAAGGAACCGGGCAATTACCCAAATTTGAAGAAGATTTATTTGCACTGAAAGGTGAAAGTGAATATTACCTGATTCCAACAGCTGAAGTTCCCATTACAAATATCAGTCGTGGTGAAATTATTGATGCGCAAGATATGCCTGTAAAATACACTGCGCATACGCCTTGTTTCAGGTCTGAAGCCGGTTCTTATGGTCGTGACACAAGAGGTATGATTCGTCAGCATCAGTTTGAAAAAGTTGAAATGGTGCAACTGGTAAAACCGGACGACTCGTGGGATGCTCTAGAAGAAATTACCGGGCATGCTGAAGCCATATTACAAAAACTAAACCTGCCTTATCGAGTATTAACTCTATGTGCAGGGGATACCGGTTTTTCATCTGCAAAAACCTATGATCTTGAGGTGTGGTTACCAGGTCAACAGGCATACCGTGAAATTTCTTCTATCAGTAATTTTCTTGATTTTCAGGCGCGTCGTATGTCAGCTCGCTGGCGTAACCCGGAAACCGGTAAACCGGAGTTACTTCATACATTAAATGGCTCAGGCCTGGCGGTAGGTCGCACTCTGGTTGCTGTTTTAGAAAACTACCAACAAGCAGATGGCAGCATTAAGGTGCCAGACGTTCTACAATCTTATATGGGTGGTGTGACAGTTCTACAACCTTAAAAAGTAATACGACAATGTAATCCGGCGAGGAGAGGCAAATGCTGATTGTTAATCTGGATGAAGAAAACTCGATAGTATCAATCGAACCGACAGGTTCGCTTGATGTAAAAGACTTTCAGGCTGCGGCATCAACAATCGACCCCTTTATTGAAAAATGTGGCCAGTTAAATGGGCTTATTATTCATACTGAGTCTTTTCCTGGCTGGGATTCATTTTCTGCATTAGTGACTCATCTTAAGTTTGTAAAAAATCACCATACTCAAATTAAACGTATTGCATTCGTGACTGACTCGGTTGTAGGGGCACTGGCGGAGTCGCTGGTTAGTCATTTCATTGATGCGCAAATAAAACACTTCCCTTATGCTGAATTTGATCAGGCAAAACAGTGGGTTGCCTCTTAGATCATAACTTCATTTATATGTGATTTAGCTCTGATTTTAGAGCAGGTTCATAATTCAATATGCATCATGGATCATTTATTGCTATATTTTTCTTAACTGTAATTAATGTGACTATGCATGATGAAATCGAATAAAGGCCGTTGGTATATAAAACAGGGAGAAAGAGTTCAGGGTCCGTTCCCTAATAAATTAATTGGCTCTTATCTAATTCTTGGTCGAATCACGCAGGATACTCTGGTAAGTCAGGATAAAAATAACTGGTCTCCAGTTAGCGATTATCCAGCTATGGTGCCTGAGGTCGTAAAGGAGTCGGGAAACACTCTGGGTGACAGGGCATTAATGTTGGCGCGGATTCGAGAAGATGAGCGCAGTTCTAAATTAAATGACGCTGATGATTTTGATAATCGTCGGGAAGATGAAGAGCAGTTGATACAGCTTCATCGGCAAATTCGAGATGATGTGCAGCAAGGTTATAGTGTTAAATCTCATGCCCGAGTTGTCTATTCCAGTATTGCAATTTTACTGTTGCTTACCCTAATTGGCTTCTTTATAAGCAATAGTGGTGAGAGTATCAAATTGGCAGATTGCGATGCGCTTGCTAAACCTGGAATTAACTGGTCTGCCTGTAATAAGCAGGGGGAAGTATTACGTAACCTGAATCTACAGCAGGTTAATTTTAGAAGCGCAAAATTACAAACAGCAGATTTATCTGCTGCCCAGTTACAGGGTGCTGATTTAGCTTATGCTGATTTATCACAGGCAATTCTTATTTCTGCCAAATTAGTGAATAGCAATCTTAAAGGTGCTAATTTACGTCGAGCAAATTTAATGGGGGCAGATTTATCGGGCGCTAACTTATCTTATGCTGAATTGGTCGGATGTAATTTGCAGGGCAGTAATTTAGAGCAGGCCATTTTTGACCATGCAATATGGGTAAATGGTGAGAAATGTTTACCCGGTTCTGTGGGTGCTTGCTTATTACCGGTGTCTGACTAAGTTAAGCTTTATTCTTCACTCAAACTCCTTGCGGTGGCAAATTATTGCCGCCATAAAACTGTCATATCTCCTTTTTAATTCTTTTTTTATAATTTCCAGAAAATAAATATAAGAACATTTTTATGGTAAGTTATTGATATATAATAACTTATACTTGTTTTGGTTCGAGTTGGCACAGTTGTCGCAATGTTGCTGATTAAGACTAAAACAGGAACTACCAATATGCAGAGCCAAACCTCAACACAGGAACTAATTAAAGAACTGAAAGAGGTCAAAAATATTTTCACTAATTGTGAAAAGGTAGAACCCAAAGGTTATGACCGTGAGCTTGAGCAACAGGCAAGGTTAGATTTGGCTATATCGCTGCAGATGTCTCTCGATATGGATTGGGTAATCAATAAATTCATGGAGCATATCCACGCGTATTTTCTGTTTGACGGTTTCGCTTTCAATTGTGCAGAACCCAATGCGCAGATAAAATATGCTCGCCAAAAAGGCCATAGTTGTTCATATAATTTACATATTGAAGATACTGACCTTGGTAAACTTGAAATATTTCGTGGTCGAAAATTTGTTGAATCTGAGTTAGTGTTACTTGAAAATCTGTTATCAATTTTAATTTACCCATTAAGAAATGCCATTCAATTCAAGCAAGCACTTAAATTAGCTCATTGCGATGCCTTAACGGGTGTTAAAAACCGTTCTACTTTTGATGAGTCATTAGGTCGAGAAATTAGTCTTGCTCAACGTCATGGTCAGGATTTCACCATGTTAGTTATTGATGTGGATTTTTTTAAAAAAGTAAATGATAAGTATGGTCATAAAGTAGGTGACGATGCATTGAAGGTTATTGCGAGTACGATTAAACAATGTATTCGTACTACTGATATGTTATTTCGCTATGGTGGTGAAGAGTTTGTGGTTTTGCTGGGTAATACCGACTGTGAAAAGTCGTATGTGATTGCTGATCGTATATTAGAGTCGGTTAGAGACATAAATATGCGGGTGAAAAAGCAGAAGATTGACCTAACGGTGAGTATTGGTATGGCTTGCCTGAATATTCAGGATAATAGTGAAAGTTTGTTTAATCGTGCTGATACTGCGATGTATACGGCAAAAAATGACGGACGTGATCAAATTATTGTGGCTTGAATAATTCGCTGATGTATTGTAAAAATGCATCAGCATGCAAATTATTTTATTAACCCATTCTCGGGAAGTTTCAAAAAAGACCAATACAGGTCAGTTAGTTCAACAGTCCATTCCTCATACGCTTACAGTCATCTGGCAACGAACACATCCAGATAAAAAATTACTGCAGTTAATAGAGTCTGGCAATACAGCGCTTGTATACCCATCTGAAGAAAAAAATAACAACGTGGCGCATTATGAATTTGAAAATTTTATAGTAATTGATAGCACCTGGCAGGAAGCCCGTAAAATTTATAATCGCAGCCCTTACTTACAAAACCTGCCAAAAATAGAATTACTATCTGATAGCCAGTCAAAATATACCTTAAGACGAAATCAGCTTGAAGGTGGTTTATGTACAGCAGAATGTGCAATTGAACTGTTACTCGCTAAAGACAAAACTGATTTAGCTATGGAGCTCGATCTTTTATTTAAGAATTTTATTTCATAAATCGAATAGCAATACTAATAATTGATTTTAAGGTCTAAATTAAGCATCATAATGAAATGAATCCAGAGCCAATAAAATTATATAGTGCAGAAGCGACTCGTAATCTTGATAACATTGCTATAAATGAATTCAAAATTCCCAGTTATGAGTTAATGAAACGTGCCGGTAAAGCGACATTTGATCATTTTCAAAATACCTATCCTCTGGCGGGTTCAATACTCGTATGCTGTGGAGCTGGTAATAATGCAGGGGACGGTTATGTTGTTGCAAAACTCGCTCATCGTGCCGGATTAAGGGTCAAAGTAATAAGCCTGGTAGATACGGATAAGTTAACAGGGGATGCAAAACTTGCCTGGTTTGACTGGCATTCACTAGGGCATCAACTGGCTCATTTTTCTATCGAGTTATTAAATAAATCAGATGTTGTTATTGATGCTTTACTTGGTACAGGGCTGCAGCGTGAGGTTGAGGGTGAGTGGGCCGAGGTAATTGAGGCCATTAATAACAGCAACAAACCTGTTATATCGGTGGATATACCATCGGGTTTATATGCTGATACAGGATCCATTGCAGGGCACGTTATAAAGGCAGCCTCAACAATAACTTTTATCGGGCTTAAAAAAGGTTTATTTACACATCACGGTGTTGATTGTGTTGGTAAGCTGTTATTTGATAATTTGTCTTTGCCCTCAGGGGTTTATAACAGGCAAGCCGAACAGGCTACGCTACTCGACTGGGAATATTTAAAACGACAACTGAAACCTCGAATATCAAGCGCGCATAAACACCAGCTAGGGCATGTTTTTGTTTTAGGTGGAGATAAAGGCATGCCTGGAGCTATACGTCTGGCTGCAGAAGCCGCACTTAGGTCAGGTGCCGGTCTAGTGACAGTTGTTAGTCATAAAGAACATACGCCAATACTGCTTGCAGGGCGCCCTGAGTTAATGTTAAACCCAAGTGAAGATGGGCAACTACCAGCTGATTTACTATCAAAAGCCTCTGCAGTGGTGATCGGGCCTGGCTTAACTGATAGTGACTGGTCACAAAATTTACTGGCTTCGGCACTGGCGTGTTCTGCACCCAAAATAGTCGATGCGGGTGCATTACGTTTATTGAGTAAAGAAAATGAGCCTCGTAATGACTGGATTTTAACACCCCATGCCGGTGAGGCAGCGGCACTGCTTGATAATGGCGCTGATGGAGATGAGCTTATTAATGCTTCCACCATTCAGGATTCTCGATTCACCAGTATTGAAATGCTGCATTTATTATATGGCGGCCATATTGTTTTAAAAGGTGCGGGCAGTTTAATTCAGTCACCAGATCAGTTGATACAGTTGTGCCCCTATGGCAACCCGGGAATGGCTTCTGCGGGTATGGGAGATGTACTAAGTGGCATTCTGGGGAGTCTAGTTGGTCAAGGTTATGGTTTAGCGTTAGCGACAAGCCTGGGGGTTTGTATTCATAGTATGGCTGGTGATATGGCGGCAGTCAAAGGAGAAAGCGGTTTACTGGCGAGTGATTTATTTGAGTTTATTCGACAATTGATGAATACCTATGAGTAGTTATTCCGTTTTTCTAAAAAATGAAGAAGCACAGCTTCAGTTAGCGGCTGCAATAGCCATAAATACACAGCCTGGCACGGTCATTTTCCTAGATGGCGAGTTGGGAACAGGAAAAACTACATTAGTTAGAGGTTTTCTTCAGGCTCTTGGGTTTCAGGGTAATGTTAAAAGTCCAACTTATACCCTGGTTGAGCCTTATATTATTGATAAACAACAGATATATCATTTTGATCTATATCGATTAGGGACGCCTGATGAGCTTGAATATGCAGGAGGGCGAGATTACTTTGATCACCATTCTATCTGTCTAATTGAATGGCCAGATAAAGCGGAAGGTTATCTGCCTGCTGCAGATTTATTGTGTCAGCTCAGTTATCAAAATAAAGCAGGTGTTCAGGGGCGCAGGTGTGTGCTTAGCGCAAATACGGATAAAGGTTTGATTATTCTCGATAATCTATCTAATTAATTGGTTTAGAAGTATCTCCTATCTTATTAAAATTATTGATAAAAATTAAAATTCATACTTGCAATTCTCAGGAAATTTGCCACACTGTGTATAAGTAGTAAATAACTTGTGCAGGTTTGTGCGTTTTGTAACGCCTTCACTGTAAATGAAAAAATTAGTTAACTCAGATGTTTTGAGGTGCGAGATGGAAAAACAGCGTCGTAAATTTTTATCACAGCTAACCAGTCAGCTTGCTGGCATAGGCTCACTCGCTGCCGTGCCGATTTTAACAAAAGCCGCCAGTTCATACACACAAGTTGAAAATATTCGTATGTCCCGCGAACCAGATAAAACACGTTTGGTGTTTGATCTTGATGATTCAGTTGAATACTCCCTGTTTAGTATGCATAAACCAGAAAGACTGGTTATCGATTTAAAGCAAACCCGTTTAATGAATGCGGGTGACCTGGAGGAGTTACATAGCCCTCAACTTAAAGGTATACGCACAGGCGTGCGTAAGATGCATGATTTACGTATTGTTCTCGATTTAAAATCACGTACGACCCCGAATAGTTTTCTATTAGAACCTAAGGGTAATAATGGCTACCGTCTGGTCATTGATGTTAAAGAGCCTGTGGGTAGTAGAAAAAAAGAAGTTGTTAAAAAACAGAATTTAAGAGATGTCGTGGTGGCGATTGATGCCGGGCATGGTGGTAATGATCCCGGTGCAACCGGTCGATTAGGCACACATGAAAAAATTGTTACATTACAGATTGCTAAACGTCTGAAAAAAGTGATTGATGGAACAAAAGGCATGAGAGGCGTGTTAATTCGCCGCTCAGACCGCTTTATGCGTTTACGTGAGCGCATTAAGCGTGCCCATGAGTTAGACGCTGATTTAATGATTTCTGTTCATGCTGACTCTTTCCCTGATGCTCGTGCACGAGGTGCGTCGGTGTATGCTTTATCAGTAAGTGGTGCAACCTCTGAATCAGCACGTTTACTGGCGGAGAAAGAAAATAAAGTAGACCTGTTATTTGGTGATGTAGACCTGAATCATAAAGATCAAATGGTA
>JAPHRB010000130.1 GCA_026197015.1 Gammaproteobacteria bacterium
ATTTGAAGATATAGCTCAAATGATGGAGATGCGTTAATGGCTGAATCAGAAACAGGGCAGGAACGTTCCGAAGAACCCACCTCCAAAAAACTTGAAGATGCCCGAAAAAAAGGTCAGATAGCTCGTTCTCGAGATTTTAATACCATGGTCATCATAGCTCTGTCGGCAACGGCTTTTATTATGATGGGAAACATAATGGTGGCGGATCTGGGTGAGATGATGAGCCACTTTTTTCAACCGTCCCGCGCGGATATATTTGATCCAGTTGGTGTTGTTCGCTGGTTTTATGCTGCTGTGTTTGATGGTGTCTGGTTACTGGTGCCATTTCTGGCCTTGACGTTCGTGGCGGCATTGTTTGCACCTATTTCTATTGGTGGCTGGGCATTTAGCATGGAAACCATCACCCCCAAGCTCAGTAAACTTAACCCGATTAAAGGTTTGAAAAAGGTGTTTTCTGCTAAGGGTTTAATGGAATTAGTGAAAGCCATGGCAAAATTTTTTCTGGTTGCTGCCGTTGCGCTGGTGGTGATCTGGACCAATATGGATGCTTATTTACAGTTAGGCCATATGCCAATGAAAGCGGCCTTAGTAAGAGCAGGTGAGTTGCTCACCTGGGCATTTTTGCTAGTGACTATCGCTTTAATGGTTATCTCGGCAATAGATGTTCCCTTTCAAATATGGGACCACAAAAAACAGATGAAAATGACCTTGCAGGAAGTTAAGGATGAAATGAAAGATACCGAAGGAAAACCCGAGGTTAAAGCCAAAATTCGTCAGACACAACGTGAAATGGCTGAGGCTCGCATGATGGATGCGGTGCCAGATGCAGATGTAGTTATAACCAACCCGACGCACTTTGCTGTTGCCCTGAAATATGACCCTGAAAATATGCGAGCGCCCCTTGTGCTGGCCAGAGGAGCGGATTTGATGGCTATAAATATTCGTCGGGTAGCCAGTGCAAATGAAATTTTATTACTAGAAACACCACCATTGGCACGGGCCTTGTATCACTCTACAGAAATAGGCAAGGAAATACCCCATGGTCTTTATGTGGCGGTCGCTCAGGTACTGGCTTATGTATTCCAGTTACGTGAAGTACAAAAAAATGGCGGCGAAAAACCGTCACGACCTGAGCCAGAGATACCAGAAGCATTTGAAAAGTTTGTTCATATGCCGGGTGATGCACCAATAGAAGAGTAAAAAGCGACCTAAGTCGTAAGCTTTAGTGTCAATGTTAAAACTTAATTAAGAGTGAAAAAAATGGAAGCCGTTTTAAATAATATTCAGAATCTTGGTCGGCGTGGTTTGATAGCGCCGATAATGGTTATTGCATTGCTGGGTATGATGATTATTCCGCTACCCACAATTGCCCTGGATTTATTTTTCACACTTAATATTTGTTTATCAATCGTTATCGTGCTGGTTAGTATTTATGCACAACGGCCTCTGGATTTTGTTATTTTCCCAACCGTGATCCTGGTTTCTACCTTATTCCGCCTTGCACTTAATGTCGCTTCTACCCGAGTAGTTTTACTAGAAGGGCATACGGGTACAGGTGCCGCGGGTCAGGTGATTGAATCTTTTGGTGCATTTGTTATTGGTGGTAATTACGCAGTCGGCCTGGTTGTGTTTTCAATTCTGGTGATCATCAATTTTGTTGTGGTAACCAAAGGTGCCGGACGTGTTTCAGAAGTGAGTGCTCGTTTTACATTAGATGCTATGCCCGGCAAACAAATGGCTATAGATGCGGATTTAAACTCCGGTATTATCGACCAGGAACAGGCCAAGTTACGTCGTGAGGAAGTTGGATCTGAAGCAGACTTTTATGGGTCTATGGACGGTGCCAGTAAATTTGTTCGAGGTGATGCAGTTGCGGGTATTTTGATATTAATTATTAATATTGTGGGTGGTTTTGCAATCGGTGTTGGGCAGCACGATATGGCATTATCTGATGCGGTTAGAAATTATACTTTATTAACTATTGGTGATGGTCTGGTTGCTCAAATACCTTCATTATTATTGTCCAGTGCAACGGCTATTATTATAACCCGTGATTCAAGTAAACAAGATCTGGGTGATAAAGTTAAAGAACAAATGTTTGCCAACACAAAAGTGATATGGGTAACGGCGGGCATTGTAGGTCTTATGGGTGCCATTCCAGGCATGCCTAATTTTGCATTTTTAAGCATTGCCGCTTTATTGGTAATGACAGCGAAATGGATGGATAAAGCACAGGAAGAGACAGATTTACAACAACGTGTACAAATTGAAGAAGCCCCTGCGGTTGCACCAGCGCAAAAAGAGCTATCCTGGGATGATGTTCAACCGGTAGATTTAATCGGCCTGGAAGTAGGTTATGGTTTAATTCCAATGGTTGATAGTAATCAAAATGGTCAGCTGCTAAGTCGAATTAAAGGTGTGCGGAAAAAACTCTCACAGGAGTTAGGTTTTTTAATTCATTCTGTGCATATTCGTGACAATCTGGATTTAAGTCCTAATGCATATCGTATTACTTTAAATGGCGTACCCGTCGGTGAGAGCGGAGTGCATCCAGATCGTGAAATGGCAATTAATCCTGGTCAGGTTTATGGCGAATTGCAGGGTATTCCTGGAAAAGATCCTGCTTATGGTCTTGATGCAGTATGGATTGAACCGGGTATGCGTGATCACGCGCAAACCTTGGGTTATACCGTGGTTGATGCAACAACTGTTGTCGCAACACATTTAAATCAAATACTGCATGATAATGCGCAGGAGTTGTTAGGGCATGAAGAAGCCCAGCAGTTGCTCGATAATCTGGCAATAAAATCCCCCAAACTTGTGGAAGATCTGGTTCCTAAATTACTACCACTAAGTGTAGTTGTTAAAGTAATGCAAAACTTATTAAGTGAAGGCGTGTCTGTTAAAGATATTAGAACTATCGCAGAAGTACTGGCTGAAAATGGTGCTTTCACGCAAAGCCCGGTTGAACTGACTAGCATTGTCAGGGTAGCTTTAGGTAGAGCAATTATTCAAAAAATAAATGGTATGGAGCATGATCTACCGGTTATTACTCTGGAGCCATCATTAGAGCAATTATTATTACAGTCTGCACAAAACCCCTCTGAAGGGTCTATTGGTGTAGAGCCCGGATTAACTGAGCGCATGTTTAAGTCTTTAGAGCAGGTTGCACAGCAACAGGAAATAGCCAATCAGCCTGCAATTTTAGTTGTCGCGCCACCTTTACGTTTATGGCTGTCACAGTTAGTTAAACATTCAATAGCGGGTATGAATGTGCTCTCGTATAGCGAGATACCTGATAACAAAAATATTAAAGTGGTGGCTTCAGTTGGAGCCGATTAATTTATTTAAAACATATGCTTTGTTGTTTATAAAAGGAATTTGTAACACGCAGTGGGAATACCAGAAAATGCAAAAAAATAATTTATTTGGAGAGTTAACATGCAGGTAAAACGATTTGTAGCAGATGATATGCGTACTGCCATGCGATTAGTAAAAGAAGAAATTGGAGCCGATGCGGTTATATTATCTAATCGTGTAGTTAATGGAAAAGTCGAAATACTTGCTGCTCGTGATTACGATGAAAGTTTAATTAATAAAGCGCTCGATAAAACACTGCTAGAAAGTAAACCAGATAGTGCCGCGGCCTATTATGAACGTGCAGCTGCAGAACGCGCTTTGCAACATTCCAGTTTTGAAAATTCTGGTGTTGAGAAATCAGGTACTGATAAAATAATTAAAGATGAAGCGCTAAATAACCCCGTTGCGCAAGATAATGAAGCGCCGCTAGGAAAACGATTTATACCTGAAACAGATTTAGAATCAGTTGCCACGGTTAAAAACAATATAGATCATCAGGCCGCAGGTTTATATCCATCTCAGGTTGAAATGCAGGCGCCACTTACAGACAGCATGGTAGAAATGCGTGATGAATTAAAATCACTGCGTGCGATGATTGAAAATCAACATGTGTTAGGTGAGTGGAAAGAAATGGCAAGTAAACATCCATTACGAGTTTCGTTGTATAAACGTCTGACTGAAATGGGTTTGAGTCAGGATGTGTGTAAATACCTGGCAAAAGGACTGGATAATTCAGCAGATGTTGAGCAGGCAATGCAGGCTGCTTTAAAACAACTTGTGCATCAAATTCCATTAGCAGAGGATGATATTTTAAATCAGGGAGGCGTGTTTGCCATGGTGGGGCCAACCGGGGTTGGTAAAACCACGACAATTGCAAAATTAGCTGCGCGTTTTGCCATGCAACATGGTCAGCGACATGTGGCATTAATTAGCACGGATACCTATAGAATAGGTGCGCATGAGCAGTTAATGACGTATGGGCGTTTGTTAGGTGTGCCGGTACACTCTGCAAATGATACTCAGCAATTGCAGCAGTTATTACATAAGTTACATGATAAAAAACTGGTGTTAATAGATACCGCAGGAATGAGTCAGCGAGATATTGATATTAGTCAGCAGTTAGCACATTTAAGTCACCCCTCATCTATGATTAAAACCTATCTGGTTTTATCTGCAAATGCGCAAACCTCAACGCTTGACGAGGTTATTACAGCATTCAGAAAGGCCAGCCCTGCAGGCTGCATTTTAACCAAATTAGATGAAGCCGCTAGTCTGGGAGGTGTCTTAAGTGCCGTTATAAAACATCAGCTTCCTATTGCCTATATTAGCGATGGCCAGAAGGTGCCAGAGGATATTAAGCCCGCACGGGCACGTGAATTGGTAGATGATACATTGGCGTATTCCAGGCAGTATAAACAAAGCACAGATGATGAGTTTATGGCGGTTGCGTTTACCACCGGTATAGGCCATGCTCCATTATAAAGAAGATTTAGTTATCGTTCAGAGAGTCTCAAAAACGGTTGTTTTTTTAAACTCAATAAACGGTGCGGGATTTAAAATTTAATAACTTTTATGAAAGATCAAGCAGCAGGCATTAGGCGAATGGCGTCAAAAAAACCAGTACAGGTGATAGCAATAAGCAGTGGTAAAGGTGGCGTTGGTAAAACCAATGTGTCTGTAAACTTATCATTGGCATTAGTAACATCCGGTCAAAATGTATTACTTTTAGATGGTGATCTGGGTCTGGCAAATGTTGATTTGCTGCTGGGTCTACGGGCTGAATATAATCTGTCACATGTGATATCAGGTGAACGCTCACTTGAAGAGGTTATTGTTCGTGGCCCTGAAGGTTTAAATATTATTCCTGCGGCTTCTGGCATGCAAATGATGTCCGAATTGAGCCCGGCTCAACATGCAGGTTTGATCAGGTCATTTAGTGATTTAAATATGCCGCTAGATGTATTAATAATCGATACTGCTGCAGGTATTTCTGATGGTGTCGTAAGTTTTGTTAAAGCATCAAATGAAGTTATAGTCGTTGTATGTAATGAGCCCACATCTCTCACTGATGCGTATGCGTTAATTAAAGTGATGTCTGAAGATCATGGTGTGCATAAATTTAATGTTCTTGCGAATTCAGTGCGCGACCCTCAGGAGGGAGCCAGGTTATTTAAAAAGCTCAGTCGTGTAACAGACTATTATCTGGATGTCACATTAAGTTTTATGGGAGCTGTACCCTATGATGAATACCTGGTTAAAGCCGTAAAAAAACAGCAGGCGGTTATGCAGTCATATCCACAGAGCCCCTCATCAACAGCATTTAGAAAATTAGCAAAAGTTGCTTTACAGTGGCCGACACCTAAAACGGCATCAGGTCATTTAGAGTTTTTTGTAGAAAGACTCATTAAATTCAGTGCTGCCGGATAGCAGAAGTTGACTATACTTTGTTAATGAATGCAGCAAATACCATGTATACAGAGGTTCAAAAAGGTCAGCGTGACCAGCGCATAATAGAAAATATTGGTCTGGTTAAACGTATTGCTTACCATCTGATTACTCGACTACCTTCTAATGTTCAAGTGGATGATTTAATTCAGTCAGGCATGTTAGGGCTTATAGAGGCAGCAAAAAACTACGACCCGTCTCAGGGTGCAAGCT
The DNA here is from genome assembly GCA_026197015.1 of Gammaproteobacteria bacterium. Lineage (GTDB taxonomy): Bacteria > Pseudomonadota > Gammaproteobacteria > SZUA-229 > SZUA-229 > SZUA-229. The sequence continues at coordinate 6,019 of JAPHRB010000130.1, forward strand.
TTGAAACCTATGCTGGCATACGTGTGCGTGGCGCCATGTTAGATGATGTGCGTCATGCTGACTGGTCACCCCGATCTCTACATAGAAAAATGCGTCAGGTACGGGAAGCCATACATGATATAGAGAATGAAACAGGGCGTGATGCAAAAGATCTGGAAGTCGCAGACCGGCTGGAAATTACGCTGGATGAATATCATACCATCAGGCGTGACAGTTCAAATGCGCAGATATTTAGTCTAGATCAGACAGAAGATGATCCGGGTCAGCAAAATAGACTTAAATCCACGCAGAGTGAGCCGTTAGAATCATTGCAGCAAAGTAGTTTTAAGACTAATCTGGCAGAAGTTATAGCTACATTAGCAGAACGAGAACAAATGGTTATGTCGTTATATTATAATGAAGAGCTAAATCTGAAAGAAATTGGTTTAGTGCTGGAAATATCTGAATCCAGAGTGTGCCAGATTCACAGTCAGGCACTTAAAAATATTCGTAGCAAAATGGCTGACTGGATAAGCTGATAAAACATTTGTTCAAGCTTGCTAAAAAGGGAAGGCAAGCGTTTTGGATCTATCTGGATTCATTATGGAGTTATATCTTTTTAAAATAAGTCTTTGGTTACAGAGAGTTTTTTTCACTTCATACTGGAAAAAACTCAAATGTCTGCCAGAATCAATGTAAACATAAACTATAGTGACTGAGGAAATCCGCCTTGGATAAAAATATGAAAATCCTTATTGTGGATGATTTTTCCACAATGCGGCGAATAATTAAAAATTTGCTGAGAGATCTGGGCTTTAATAATACTGATGAAGCAGATGATGGTCAGACCGGGCTTCCCAAACTTCAATCAGGTAATTTTGATTTTTTAGTTACTGACTGGAATATGCCTGGAATGACGGGTATTGATTTATTACGTGCTGTTCGTGCAGATGAAAAATTAAAAACACTTCCGGTTTTAATGGTCACAGCTGAAGCCAAAAAAGAACAAATAGTGCTCGCCGCGCAGGAGGGCGTGAATGGCTATATTGTTAAACCGTTTACGGCGCAAACGCTTAAGGAAAAGATAGATAAAATATTTGAACGAATAGAAGGTAAGTGAATTTATGGATGCAACGCCTATTAATCGTGACCTTCTACTAGAAAAAGCACAGGCTCTGATAGCAAGCATTGAGTCATCAGAAACCACTGATGAGCAGTTAGAGTCACAGATTGATGATATCAATAGCTTAAAAGATAATCACCTGTTTCAGGAACTGGGCAAGATGACCCGGGATATTCATGACTCTATTATGCAATTTCGCATGGATTCACGTATTTCTGATCTGGCAGAAACCGATATACCTGATGCTAAGGATCGACTTGAGTATGTCATCACAATGACAGAAAAAGCCGCAAATACTGCCATGGGTGTTATTGAAGAAGGTAGCCCGGTGGCTGAAAAGCTGGGAACTCAGGCGAGTGTTTTAAAAGCACAGTGGCAAAAGTTCCGTAATCGCGAATTGTCTGTCGATGAATTACGTTCCATGGGACATGATGTGGAAGAGTATTTTGATGAGTCTGAAAGGATGATGTCGAAATTACTTTCTGGATTTACAGAAATTTTAATGGCACAGGATTTTCAGGATCTGACAGGGCAAATTATTCGACAGGTAATCAATTTAGTTAATGAAATTGAAACAAATCTGGTTGAGCTCATAAAAATACAGGGAGAAACACAGGTAAAAGATGAGTCCAGGGAAAAACATGATGAAGCAAAAATACTTGATGGCCCTCAGGTTCCAGGAAAAGAAACAACAGATAATGTTATGAAAGGTCAGGATGACGTTGATGACTTACTAGCAAGCCTTGGCTTCTAGTCATTATCCAGGAATTTA
>JAPHRB010000171.1 GCA_026197015.1 Gammaproteobacteria bacterium
CTGATACTCTGCAAAAACAACAAATATTAATACACACGACATCAATATCAACCATGGAAATAATATAACCGGCCATAATTTTCGCATAACCATAACGCCTAAATCCATGGCTTCCCAGGGCGTGCGCTGTCTGAGTGCGATTATGATTTTATCTAATTGCACGTTGACGACCTAATAACATAAAATATGCAATTAATACTATCCAGTTAATTATTCCAACTGTATATTTAACAACAGAGGGTACATCAGTCATTGATGACCAGTAAGCTTCAATAAAAGCTGCTATAACAAACATGACTGCAACGCCGTACATCATATATACTGCTTCACGTGCATTATCAATTAACGATCGAATTCGGCTTTTTCTTCCTGGGTTAATAATTGAAAAACCCAGTTTAAATCCAGCAGCACCAGACAACACAATAGCCGTTAACTCCATTGCGCTATGACCAGATACAAAAGGCCAGAAAGTTGAACTGTAACCTATAAATGTTAAGTAACCTGCCACACCACCAATAGTTAAACCATTAAAAACAAGGGTTAGCAGTGAACCAATTCCGAAGACTAAACCACTTGCGAATGTCCTTAGTCCAATTCCAGTATTATTAAAAATATAAAAGCCAAACATTTCAAAATCGCTGCCCGAATTTCTATCTCGACCGATCTTATCCTGTGATGGGTCATACATTGATTCCATTTGGGCCAGTTGCTCTCCTGAAATTACCGTATACACCATATCTGGATAATATTGCAATGTGACTAACATTCCACAAAAGGTACCAAAGAATAAAACTGAAGACAACAAAACCCAACGCCACTCTTTTCTTACCGACTGAGAAAACCCTGTGGTAAAATATATCAACACAGCTGCTAACATATGTGTTTTACGTTTGTAGTATATTTGATGAGCATTGATTACGAGTTTTTCTAAGCGTTCGACTAATAAAGGGCTATAATGCCTTGAACGTGACAACGAAAGATGATGACATAATAATCGGTAATTTTCGGGAAAGTTTTCTTCAGATTCTGAAACTTCCGAGTGCTGTTTTTTTATTCTATTTGATTCATTACTTTGCAGTCGTTTATTTAAAGTAGACTTATCATCTGCAAGGAGCATATTTTCAAGTTCACTCCAGAATGAATCATATTTTTTTTCAAACTCACTTTGCTTCATTTTCGCCCTAACAACCCATTAGCAATACCCAGCAACTTGTTTTTAGTCATTCTATGCTCAGGTATATCAAGTGAATTTAAAATTACAGCTAACTCCTGCATTCTCTCATCTGAGAGTTGCTGAGAACGTTCTGCATAACGTATGATTGATTGTTGTTCTTTAAGATTTAGTTCATATGCAGGTTTTATAGCAGCGTGTTCTGGAATACTGCTAATACCTGTAGAATGGTTAACATAAACTACAATTGTATCTGCTGCTAAATCACCAAGCCGTTGAAATTTGTCATTCAATAACATTGATGCAAAACCAAGACCATAAAAGAATGGTAAAAAATCAACCGTTCTAAGAATATTCCTTAACATTGATGGCGACCAGCCTACCGGTGTTCCGTCGCTATTTAAAACCTGTATATTTAGAAACTTTTTACCCGGTGTCATGCCTTTATTAAAGACTTCAAATAAAACGGGATAAAACCATTCCATAAAGAAAAAACCGATCAACATCAGACCTGATCCAAACTTTCCAAGCAGCCCCGATATTATAGCTAACAAGGCATAGATTAGACCTCTAATGATAAGATCGACTACCCAGGCAACGCTACGCGGCCAGACACCTGCAACTCTAAGATGTATATCAACACCTTCCGGTGTCTGGATAGTATTTACCGAATCGAGTAATTTTGATTCCATTATTAACTGATTATTTCCATTAACATTAGCTGACTAATCATTCTGAGCAAATTGTATATAAATACACTTAAATGCCAGTTTCATAATCACTTAAAACTTAAAGGTTTTATCCTTTTTGCCGATTTTTCGAGAATATCGATCTTTTCACTTTTTGTCGCTGCTTGCCAGCCTTTAATTTCATTTAATGTTCGGCCACAGCCAATACATACATCCTTTTTATCAAGGCAACAATTACGTAAACAGGGGGATTCGACCTTATCAACCATTATCCTATATTAACATTATGCTGAGTTATCATCCTGAAATGATTAAAAGTTCTCATTTTTTAATAATTACAGGCCTATAATTACTTAATATATGTCAAACATATATTAGCAAATGATTATATACTGCTTGTAACTAATGTTATGGAGAATAATCATGTGTTTAAAAATTGAAGATTTAAATGAACTGGGCACTGTTAAAGCCTTAATGGCGATGAGCTTGAATTCTATAATTGAAGATATATTCGACATTAAACAAAATAAAATAAAATTAAGCCTTAATTTACGCTCCGATCTTAGAATGAGCTCAAACCAGGAAGTTTTACTGGCAGATGCAATTACCGATTATTTTGATGGCAGCCAGCCTGATCTTAAACAGGTGCAAACCCTGGATAATCTGTTTGATTTAGTTGTAGAGCAAGAATTCAAACACTTACCTGAAGACGCTTTTCTAATGTAAATTTCCACTTTTTAATCAATAATTTCTGACTATGTAGAAAAACTGGATAATTAAAGGCGATCTTCAATTGATATAGAAGATCAGCTTATTGTTTATTGATACATTGCTGAGTACAGGACTTTTAAGAACATTTCGGGATTCAGGAAAGCCCCACCCCATGCCTTATCAAAATCAGCATTTTGTTTTAAAGCTATAATCTCGTCTAATGCCAATGGACCTATCAAAAATGTTAGTTGCTTTAGATTTTTATTATAGCGAGGCCCAAAAAATCATTATCATTACCCCACCATGCAAAAAACATGAGAGTGAAGTTTTTATTAATGAATTAAGAAAAACCTATTTACCAAACCGCATTCTATCTGTTATGTCCGAAGGTAATGACTTAGATCTTCAAACTCAAACCATAACTATAGCTGAGGGTAAAACTACTAAAAATGGAAGAACAACAGCTTATGTGTGTAAGTTAGGTTCATGTGAGTAACCTACAGATAATCCACACATATTTTCACAACAATTGAATAACCTCTAAACACATATATTATTCTGACGTACTTTGAATATATTCATGTGGAATTGAATCAAAAGAGTAAACACTGCCTTTTTCAGTTTTGGCAAATAATTCTGCGTTAGTTTTAGTCGAAAAAGGTACGGCTTCAGGTGCATCCATACCACCGATACGGTCACTACCTAATACAAACCAGGCTGTCTTCGCATTTATCCAGTTATCTTCTCCTGGATTATCCCATTCAGCATTCGACATATCGTTTACATATATTGCCGCAATATTTTTAGGCTCTTCAGGAGACATTGTGAATGCAATTGTGTCACGAACTGAAGTAAACCACAGTACTTTATCATCTGTAAGAATAATCTGCCCTTTAGGGCCCTTATGATAAACCACTGTCATTAAACAATAGTAGCCATTTGCTTCTCGAGTTAATGTTTGAGCTGCAGGTATTTCAGCAGGAGGTGTCTTCTCACAGGCAGTTAAAGCAACTATAAATATCAGGGTTAAAAATTTGTACATAATATCTCTGCTATATTTTCTCTTATTCACTTGCAAGTAATTTTAGTGGAAATCGAATAATCTGCATTGACAAAAGTCACTGAAATCTCAATACAGGCATTTCACCGGGCTCCTGCACTACTTTTCTGTCCGCTCTTTGCCTATTAAAGGGCTTTACATGAGATATTTTAAGAAATAACGGGTAAACATTTATTAACATAAATACCGCCATATTTAAGACTCAAGAATAATGACTATTTTTACAATTCTCTTTTCTGAAACAAAAATAACGTTAACATCAGGGGAATAACAACCCAGAGAGACATTACACTTATGAGCAGCGTGCCACTCATTCCTGCTTCGCTAGCAATACCTGCAATACCCGCTGCATCACTTACACCTTCAAACATACTTAAATTAAAGATTCGATAACTGTCTGTCGGGCTTATCAGCATTAATATAGAAAATAGTTTCTGACCAATTAACTGTCCTTCATCCATTAACAAAGCACCAAACAATATCAGATCATAAATGACAACAAACACTAACCACAAGCCAATTGCTGTACCCGCTGCTGTTGCTCTTTCTTTTACCGACACACTCACCAGGTAACCCAGCGCAATAAACACAGCACCAAGAACCAGTGAGCTTAACATCATCGTGACATAAGCCTGCCAGCCTTCGAGGCTGCCACCGGTAAATACTGTCATTAAAATTATGGCGCCGCCGTAACCAGCGAAGATAGCCATAAATAAAATACTTAGGTGACCGAGAAACTTACCCATAATAACTTGCCAGCGTGACACTGGATAAGTTAATAACAACATCATGGTACCCCGCTCAAACTCACCCACTAATGCATCAAACGAAAGCATCAGAGCAATTAAAGGTATTAGATAAACACTCAGGCTAGATAAACTAATAACAGTAATATCAAGATCACTGGCTTTTACTGACCCTGTGGGTGCCGAACCCAGTAATGATAAAGCTAATGCCAGTGAGCCAAGCAAAATTATTGCTGCAGCAATCCAGCGGTTACGTAAACCGTCACGTATTTCTTTCATCGCAAGCACCCACAACATCTTCATGATGGGTTTCCAGACATAAAGTGAGTATAAAGCTCATCGAGTCGTGGCGGCATAATTTGCATATCCTGAACGATATCACCTAAATTACTAATGTGACGAATTATAGGCATCTTTTCATGCATATCACAGGACAGATTAAAACTCTGATTATTAACCTCGGTGACATTTACGCTTGAACCCATGCGTTCAGCAACACTCGAAGCCTGACCCGGTGTAACAGTTACTTTTACACGAACAGGTAACGTTGCCTGTTGATAAAGTTCATCTAAAGTACCACAGGCAACCACTACACCTTTTTTCAATATAACAAAACGACTCGCTCTGGTTTCAACTTCCTGCAAGGCATGGGATGAAATGATTGAAGTCGCGCCTTCTTTTTGTAAACCGTCAATTAACTCATAAAAATGCTGGCGTAAAATTGGATCAAGTCCGGTTGTAGGCTCATCAAGAAAAAGTAACTGCGGGTTACCCAGCATTGCCTGCGCTAGCCCCAAACGTTGACGCATACCTTTTGAATAGGTACCCACTCGACGTTTTGAAGCATCACCCAGACCAACCAGATCCAGTAGTTTTACACATTCTACTTTACTGGCACCTTTTAACTGGGCATAAAATGTAAGCACTTCACGCCCCGTCATGGCTTCATAAAATGCGACACTTTCAGGTAAATAACCTAGAGACAAACCCTGGGCAACAGCTGCACTGAAGGCGGGATCGTGACCGAGCACTTTAATGACACCACTTGTCGGGCGCGTTAAACCCAGCATCATCTTTATTAAAGACGTTTTGCCTGCACCATTGTGACCAACCAGTACAATACATTCACCTGATTGAATTGATAAATTTACATCATGTAGTACCGCTTCATTTGCATAACGTTTATTTACTGACTGCAGTGAAATTACTTCACTTGCTGAATTTAACGTAACCATCGGTTAAATCTCTTTAATAACTATTTCTACTTCCGGGGGTTTCATCAGTGGAGCGCTGTCCGTTACACCGCCAGGATGTAATCCGGGGAATTCAGATTGCGCCCATTTCAATAACTTCACAGATGGACTATTTAACAACAATTTTGCCATAGGGTGTCGCCAGACAATTTGATCTACCAGATCATTTGGCTTATAAATCTGGTCGGCAATACCATTAGCATCTATATCAAATGATACATTATCACTCCAGTAATTACCTGCACCCTCTTTAGACCATTCAAGATATGTTGTACCCACATATTTTACCTGAGTACGATTATTTATAAATGAATTTAAATATATTTCATTATTCTGAGACCCGGCGGTAAAGTGGACGCCAATGTCACAGCCTTCAAATGAATTATTATGTATATTATTATAATTTGCGTTATAAATGAAAACGCATTTTTTTGCGCCACCAGATACACTATTATTTTTAATGCTTGAATAATTGGTGAAATTAAAAAACAGACCACGCTCATGATCACCGATTGACTGATTACCAGTTGCAACAATACGATCAGAGAACATTAATGCAAAACCAACATGGTTATTAATTGAAATATTATTCTTAATTTCGCTATCAAGGGTGTACATATAATGTATAGCGAAACGTAAATCCCTGAGTGTATTTCCTTCAAAAGTATTTTTAGTGCTGTAATTTACAAAGATACCATCACGCCCGTAACGAATATCATTATTCTTCACAACGGAACCGGGGGTCTTCCATAAATAAATACCATTGCCCCGATCATTCATTCTATGAAAGGTACTACCAATAATAGTATTGTTACTAACAACCGCCGAGTCGGGGCCTTTTAGATATATACCTATTAAATTATTATCAAAATGATTTGAATCAACAACGGCACGATCACCCTCGTCAGTAATAAAAACAGCGCTATCTTCGGTATCATAATCATTACCGGAATGCTGAATATTTAAACCTTTAATCAATACATCTGGCGCTGAAACGATAATAACGTGTGCTGAACCCTGACCATCAATAATACTCTGTTTATTGCCTGATAAGGTTAATGTTTTATGTATATTTATCGAACCTGAATATGTACCCGTAGTCAATATAAGTGTATCGCCGGGTTTTGCTGAATCTATGGCTTTCTGTAAAACACCGTTTCCGGGTGATACCTGTATTTCATTAGCCTGAGTGGCAAAAGAAAAAAACAATAAAATGAGTAATAAAACACCCGCCAGCCTGTCAAAAAAAACAGTGCTGGCCGATGAATTATCAACTTGTTGATTGAACTGCAACGCTTTGATCTTATGCAGGTTCTACCAGCATACGACCACGCATTTCCATATGTAAAGCATGGCAGAACCACTGACAGTAGAACCAGTGAACACCCGGACGGTCAGCGGTAAAGGTAATAGATGATGTCTGCTGTGGCCCGATTTCCATTGCTACACCATAGTTCGCTATGGTAAAGCCATGTGTCAGGTCGTCAATAGCATCACTGTTACTGATATAAACCGTTACTTCATCACCCTGTTTAACAGTGAATTTTTCCATACTGAAGTTCGGTGCTATAGACCACATGTAAATACGTACTTTTTTACCGTCACGTATTACTTTAGAATCAACACCCAGTTCAATACCATCTTTCTTCGCCTGTGCACTGGCTTCAGCCCACATACGATCACCCTTGGTCCATAATGAATCTGGGTTAACGATGTCAGAACGAACGATAATAACATCATGTGGTTCTGCATAGGCAGGGCCATCATGCACAATCTTCATCTTCTTACCGGTTAGATCAATCAACTGCTCATTCTCAGGTTTTAATGGACCAACATTAATGAAACGGTCTTTAGAGAACTTGTTAAGTGATATGAGCCATTTACCATCAGCTTCTTTGGTCTCACCCATTGATGTATGGTTATGACCTGGCTGATAATGCACATCAAGTTTTTCAATAATCGGATTAACTTTTTTACCATTATAAGCATCAATCGCTTTCTGAATATTCCACTTAACCGCCTGGCTATCAAGGAATAAAGTTGTAAAGGCATTACCTTTACCATCAAACGCAGTATGCAAGGGACCCAGACCTAATTCTGGCTCAGCAACAACCGCATCACGTGGTTTGATTTTATCTTTAAACAGGTCAGGTAAACGTCTAACATCTATTACAGTTACTGTTGGTGACAACTTACCATTGAATACAACATGTTTGCCATCAGGTGCAGTGTTACAACCATGAGGACTGTTAGGCACAGGTATATAACGTGTATATTTTGAGCCCTTACGACCATCAATTACCGGTACGCCTTTAATACGCTTAAAGTCGCCGGTTTTAACTGCTTTTTCAATGGCTTTAATATCAAACACAACAGCCCAGTCACGTTCATTTGCCATCATGCCAGCGCCATTAACCGCTTCTTCACTGTTATAACAGGTAGAGAAAGCATATAAGCCCTGATAATCCGCATCACAGTTATCCAGATTACCATCAACCATAACCTGCCATTTAACTTCCATTTCATCACCGTCAATCGCGGTAAAAATAGCATGATACTTTTCTGGTTCATCAAGAATAGAGCCATCATTTGGAAGTGGTACACGATGTTCACCGTTAGCAAATACATAACCGGTGCGTGGATATTTTTGAGGACGTAAACCATGAATATCTGATGCATTGGGAATTTCAATGATTTTGTCACACTTCATAACATCGCAACGTACTCGTGCAACACGGGTATTTGCTTTATCGTTCATAAAAATGTAACGACCATCATATGTACCATCTGTGAATGACATATGAGGGTGATGTAAATCACCATTTAACCAGACACCACCACGGTTGCCTGAATCAAGGAACTTTTTCGTTTCAGGTAGTAAACCATCACGCAGAATCTTACGACTCTCGTTAGTAGCACCCCAACCTGAAGCACTACATCTATTAAATACAGGAACACGTACTAACTCACGCATAGAAGGTATACCTAAAACACGCATCTCACCCGCCTGCCCGCTACTCCAGAAACCATAATACTCATCAAGATCTCCAGGACCTACATGCGCATTATTTTTTGCAGCAGCAATGGCTGCTTTAGGTGTCAATACTCCTGCACCAGTAAGACCGGCAAAACCGGCCAGTGCAGCTAACTTAACTGAACCACCTAATAATTGACGTCGGCTAAGCCCAACCTCTTCGAGTTGTTCATTTTCCGGTTTATCTTTTTTAATAGCCATTACTCATCTCCTCATATGCCCTTACTTAATCAGGCGGAATTTCACTCTGATTTTTCAGAGCATGCGTTAGTTATTACTTCTTATTTTTTTACTTATTCTTACTTAACTTACTTTCACTTACTTTTACTTCTCCAGCTCTATAGAAATGGCAGAACCACTTTTTCCTTTAACTGTTGCAGGATTAACACTTCTACGTTCTTTTTTCAGGCGTTTTTGTATCATTACCGGACAGGCATGATCGTCAGAATAAAGCACCTGACAATGCAGACAGTAAAGACACTCATTTACATCAATATCACCTTCAGGATGTATCGCCTGAACCATGCATTCATTGCTACAACGCTGACAGGGACTACCACATTCCTTATAACGTTTAAGCCAGGAAAACATACGCATTTTTCCAGGGATAGCCAGTGCCGCACCCAGTGGACATAAATAACGACAATAAAAACGCTCAATGAAAATACCCGGCAGTAACACAAGCAGTGCAAAAATCACATAGGGCCATTCACGCACAAATTTCAGAATAATGGTTGTCTTAAAAGGCTCAACTTCTGCCAGACGTTCAGCCCATTCGAGTGAATAGAGCGAGAAACCAAACAGAAAAAGAAAAATTAAATACTTAAATGTCCAGACACGTTCGTGAACTGCCCAGGGCACTTTCACCTGCTTAATTTTGAATGCTTTGGCAATTTTATTAAGTAATTCCTGCAACGCGCCAAAAGGACATAACCAGCCACAATAAACGCCACGACCCCAGAACAGTAAAGAAGCCGCGACAGAAGCCCATAAAATAAAAATCAGGGGTTCCATTAAGAAATAGGTCCAGTCGAAACCACTCACCAGTGCATTAAACATCGCCAGAATATTGACAACGGATAACTGGGCATTGAAATACAAGCCAATACCAAACAGGGTAAAAATTAAAAACCCGATACGCACCTGATCAGTTAATTTTGGACGTTTAACCAGCCAGTTCTGAAAGAAGAAGATTAAGGTCAGAACAAATAAAGCCAGGCCTAATACAACAACCTCGACCATCTTTAAATCCCACATTCTCACCCAGATAGCATCGGATTTTCCTGGCTCTTTTACGGCTACAGATGTTTTTTTAGCTTCCTTTATTATCAGGTATTCATCGGGGGTTTTATAGTTAAGGTCAAAGGTAAGAAATACTTTTTTGATTGGTCCTATATTGCGCCCTACTAATAACTCAAGTTTCCATGCATCAGCACCATTAAATTTCAACTCAGCGGGTGTTCTGAATAAATCAACATCTTTTAGATCAGGTGAACCTTCTGCGGCAATGGAGCGCAGACGTTTGTGATATCTATCATGAAAACGAATAGACATATCACCCTGTATTACCTGAAAACGATCAAAAATACCACCACGAACATAACCCGAGCCCTTAAATGAAAAACGCCCGTCACCTGCCAGCATAATAGCCTGCTCGCCTGGTTGTAATTTTTTAAGGAGATTTTTATATTCGCTCTCACCTAGCAGACTTTTGCCGATACTCGGTACAGAAACAACGGCTGCATAAAGTTCTATAAATACCTCTTCGTCATCACCTTCTTCCGGAAAATCAAGCACAAGCTCTTTACCAGTGTCTTTAAACGCCTGATTAATCTGTCCGATAGTCAGTTTTAAACGCTTAATAGAACCTTCTTCAATTAAACTCTGCCAGTCTTTTACGACATTAATATCAGGATTAATGCTTGCAACCGGACCCTCTTTCTTTATTTCAACTTCAAGACCTGATAAACCATAATTTCTGGCAACTTTAATAGATGCCCTTAAAATATTGTCATCCATTACCATTACGGTAACTGTCGCACCAGATACAACGTCAATATCATGATCCTGCGTACCACGAACCAGCTTGCCTACGTCAAGCCCTTCATATGCAGTTAATACCGCGGTAATTTTACTTTCTGGAATACCAATTAGAACTATGGGTTCATGATGCTCAACCAGTAATACTTTTTGAATAATACCCTGCATATCAAGAGCGATAAGCTGATGTATCGGTTTACCTGAGTAGCCGGTTGTATTAACGTAATCTGACGTTAGAAAGACAAAACCAAGTTGCTTTCCGTCTTTATAAACAGGTGCTACTAAAGGATCTCCAATTGGAGAACCTAGTTTATTTGCACCAGGGAAGATATCTTGCGCTTTAATAACATCGAGAAAACGATTTAACTCTGAATTTGCCTGCACAGCGCTTACGGGTAAACACTGTAATAAGAGTAATAATACAAGTGATTTCAAGTTGTTACGGCAACCCATAACCAGGGTTAGGCCTTGTTCTAATATATGCAGCAATTGCGTTCAACTCCTAAAACATACAAGCGTTTTTATTGCATAAAATAACAGCAATATGGTGGACGCGATAAGTGTAATATAATGTGCGCTATTGTGCGACATTTTGTCACATCTTAAATGACATAGATCAAGTCAATGTCAGAATTATAGAGTAAATTATACGAATTGAAGGAGCCGCAGAAAATATGTTATCAACAAATGTAAAAACCACCAGTGATTTAATGAGTATAGCACTTCAGGCTGAACGTGAGGCTATTCGTCGTTACACAATGCTCGCCGAATCAATGCATAAATGTATGAACGAGTCAGCCGCAGCACTTTTTGAACGCATGGTAGCGGAAGAGACTGAACATGAACGATTGTTACTTGAGTGGATGGCAAAGGAACATATTAGTGAAAACCCTGAGATAGGGCCTATAAAGTGGAAAGACCCTCATGTCTCAACTGTTTATAACGATGAGGCTCACGACCCATACTACAGCACGCCTTATAAAGCATTAGCATTTGCAGTGCATAACGAAGAGATAGCCTTTCGTTTTTATACACACGTTGAAGCAAACTCTGAAAATGAAGCCGTGCGTAAATATGCTGAGATTCTGGCCCGAGAGGAGCTGGGTCATGCTGCCCTGCTTAGAGCTGAACGCAGACTTGCTTATCATAGAGAACTCAAATCAAATAACACAGCGCCGAAACTTGATCCTGAAATAATTCAAAACCAGTCGGATCTGTTAGCCGCTGCAATACATATAGATCAATATTTAGAAAGTCAGATGGCGATAGTGGCTGAGAAGACCCCAGAAATAGAAACACTAAGAAAAGACACACAACAACAAATAAGCATTAATGAAAAAACACTAAGTAATCAAGTGCCACCGAGTGATGAAATCACCCGATCTCTTGATCAACTTAAAACCTATAATTCTGAAGCTAATGAGCGACTTGATAATCCAGATCTTCAAGTACAAAGATTATGGTCGTGCTGTGACCGCAGTTTCGCTTTCTATGATGCAGTTGTTGAATCAACGACTGATGAAGCGGTTATGTTGACAGCACAGAACCTCACATCAACGGCGCTTGATCGAATTGGTGTTTTAAAACAGGTATTAGCCGAAACAACAGACCAGCCTTAACCACAAACACAGTTACGGCCCTTTTTCTTGGCTCGGTACAAGGCTTTGTCTGCGTTCTTGAGTAATGCCCACGATGATAAGTCATTGTCTCTGGAGTCAGCCACTCCAATGGAAACCGTCACTCTCACTGATTTGTTTTTAGCCTTGCCTGATTTTGCATCATTCTTTCTTCTACTTGCTCTATTTATTACAAAAGGTGTATTAGCAATTTTCTCGCGAAGCTCTTCAAGGTGCTGATTAGTATCGGCACTGTCTTTTCCATTAAAGACAATGGTAAATTCCTCTCCACCATATCGGTATGAAACTCCGCCTCCACTAACTTTTTTCATTTTAGTAGCGATCATACGTAAAACAGCATCACCTGTATCATGACCAAAAGTATCATTAAATTTTTTAAAGTGATCAACATCTAACATAGCCACAGTATACACCCCACCCAAAGACTGAAACTTTTCACGTAAAGCTCGTCTAGTGGGTAATTCAGTCAATTCATCTAAATAAGCCATTCTCCAGGATTCATGAATAACCGCATATATACACATTAGCAGTGCCATAACACTAAACACATTCAAACTATCTGCATCTCTCCCAAAGTGTAATTGGGCGACCAACATTATTAACACACCTAAACCTGTTGCCATTTGTGAAGTTATACGAACAAAGTAAAGAATTAACATCGTTATAAATACAAACACCGATGTAAAAATAACCAGTTGATATTGCTGCGTCCAGTCAAAATATTGTGCGGGTAACCAGTCAGTAAACATAATTAAAGTCATCAACTCAGACTGGCTACTGGTGATTATTAAGGAAATAATAAGAGGAAATATGAGCAATAAATAAACAGGAACAGCGCGCACACTTATAATTCCACGCTCCGGCAAAACACTAACACCAAGTAATAAAAGAGGTATAAACAGGGAGAGTAAAGAATAAGCCAGGTCAGATACTGCAAGCTGCATACCCAAAAACATATTATTGACAATAATTAACACAACATAGAAAAAAACATGACTACGATTAAAATGATAACTCACTGCAATGGCTATCAAGGCAAGCATAACAGGTAAAAACACGGTTCCTGTTAATATAGCCTCTGGAATATTGTAATAATGATTATAAGCATAAAAGCCAGGAACAATTAATACTAAAACAGGAAATAAGGTTTTTAAAGATCTCATGAATTGACAGATTTAATTATTAAACACGAAGTAACGATCACAAAAATCTGTGCGGATAACATATATTTATATTGAACAGGACACATAGAAACTCTTGACAATTCATAAACAGAACATAAAACAAAACTAATGCTTATTATACATATTAATTTAAATTAAATAACTTGCCATCTTTAATTACCTGTTTGACCTTTTCAGGCACTTTACTCTCCCACTCACTATTTCCATTCTTAATATTATCTAACACTTCATGAGAGTGTATGCACAAAAACGCTTCATTTACTGTATTTAGTGGCGATATAAAATCATTCTCAAGCAAATAGTAATATAAGTGTTTTAAATTCTCTTCAGGTTCAAAATTATTCGTATTTGTTAATTTATTAGTTTCTAAATTATTACAAGGTGAAACATAAAGACGTAAATCATATTTAAACAAACGGCCAAAAGCTTCAAGTATTCCACCTGGCAGATTATCATAATATTTTTCGTTAAATATTTCTTTAAGAGTGGGAATCCCCAGGGCTATTGCCATAGGTCTTTGTGTGCATCTAAATAAATAGTCAGCGAGTTTATAGTATTCTCCCATATTTGAGATAAGTACATTTTTACCTAATGCGCATAAAATATTAGCTCGTTGTAAAAAATCTTCCGCGTTTATGTCTTTACCGTCTTTTAAGTTATGTAGTGTCATTTCAGAAATTACCACTAGCTCCTGTTCATCTATCGCATGATCACTTAAAAACATATTTTGCGCACAATCGAGCATATCCATGGTTAACAATGTTGGTGGGTTAAAGCGGCTTCTTTCAATTAATACGGCTTTTTTATACAAGATGTCAGCCGGATAAACGATTTCACCATTAGCATTAAACATAGCCCCATGAGTCATACCTAATTCAACTAACCTTAGAGCCATTAACCTGTTATCAACATTCTCAAATGCCGGGCCTGAAAAATCAACCATATCTATTTCGAGTAAGTCAGGTGACAAATCATCCATTAAAGATTTAAGTAAACACAAAGGATCATCAAAATAATGCAAAGCTGCATAAATAAGATTAACCCCCAGAATTCCTAACGTTTCCTGATCCTGGATACTTTTTTTGCCCTGTAGATGAACATGTAAATCTATTTGTGATGGTTCACTACAGGCTGTACTTTGAAATTTAACCCCCATCCAGCCCTGGCCATCTAAATCTCTTGAAAAGCTACGTGAGGCAACGGTATTTGCAAAAGAAAAAAATGTACTTTCGGCGCCCCTCTTATTACCCAGGCGTTCAATAATAAGATTGTATTCGAGATCAAGCATAGCGCTTAAGCGATCTCGACTAACGTAACGTGATGATTCTCCATATATTGAATCACTAAACTGCATATCATAGGCAGAAATTGCTTTTGCAATAGTGCCTGCAGCACCACCTACTCTAAAAAACCATCTCGCTGTTTCCTGGCCAGCTCCAATTTCCGCTATCGTGCCATACTGGCCTTTATCAAGATTTATGGAAAGCGCTTTTTGATGAATGTCTGATATTTTATCCACGTAAGGCATTCCTGATTATTATTATATAATCAGGAGTATAGTCACTTTTGAATTAAAATATGGCGGATTACAGTTAAGCTAAGCTAAGTCAGGTTACGTTTTAAGCTTTAGATTATTATTAGTATCACGACTATTTGATATCAGTTCTTCATTAGCGTAATTTATTGATGACTTACTCAACCTGTCATAAAGCACAACATTAACGGTAGCGGCCAGGTTCATACAGCCAATTGTGGGTATATATACTACCGAATCTGCGCTATCTATTATTTCCTGACTGAGCGTTCCGTCTTCAGGCCCAAAGATATACATAACATTATCAGGATGTTTAAATTCAGGTAAAGGTATAGCGCCTTGAGCAAATTCAACACATACAATTTGCATATTCCCGGTTACCTGCTCAAACAGGTCATCAACACTATTTACAGGAATATTTAAACTAACATCCCTGTTGATTTTTGCAAACCCCGGGTTTAATTTTAAAGCTCGTGGATATCGTGAACCGGTATAAAAAATTGAATCAACACGGTAATTTCCAGCTGCACGCCTTACAGAATTAACATTATCAGGGCTTTTAGGGTTACTCAGCCCAATACTGACTATTATATTATTCATCTGCTTTTACTTAATTGATTTGTATGTTCACTACAGATGTTTTAAGCAAGAAAACACCGTTTATGAAATAACTTGAAATACTGTATGATTATCTAAACTGAAACTTCATCGCCATTGATGCGAATTAAACGCTGCTGCTCTTCTTCCCATGCGGCTTTTATTTCCTGCAATACCGTATCAACATCCGCTTCCTGCTCATTCTCCTCAAAAAGCCCGGTCAATTCTGTATCCGGCTGTAATTCTCCATTTTCATACAGGTTCCAGATCTCCTTCGCATATTTACTTAACTTTAATTCAGGTGCAAATAAAGAATAATAACTGGTTATCTTATTCACATCACGTGTCAACATACGTTCGGCATGATTATTTGCCGCTGCATCAACCGCCTGTGGCAAATCAATAATGACCGGTCCTGTACCATCAACTAGAACATTAAACTCCGATAGATCGCCATGCACTAAACCAGCACATAACATACGGGTTATATACTTCATTACAACATGATGATCTTCAATTGCATGCTCAGCAGACATCTCAACATCACCAAGACGTGGCGCTACATCACCGTCTTCATCGGTGATTAACTCCATAAGTAATACCCCATCGACACAGCCATAAGGTTCAGGCACACGAACATCCGCAGCGGCTAAACGATATAACGCGTCTACTTCTGCAGTTTGCCAGGTTTGTTCCTGTTCCTGACGTCCAAATCTGGAACTCTTACCCATTGCACGGGCTCGCCGACTATTACGTACTTTGCGACCCTCCTGATATTCAGAGGCTTTTTTAAAGCTACGCTGATTAGCCTCTTTATAAACTTTTGCACAGCGAATCTCTGAACCACAGCGAACAACGTATACCGTTGCCTCTTTGCCACTCATTAATTGGTGTATTACTTCATCTACCAGGCCATCTTCGACTAGTGACTTTAAACGTTTAGGCGTTTTCATGGGGCTTTTATACCTTACTTACACACAGGATGAAATAACTTCCTACAAAGAATGCGAATGAATTAGTCATATTTTCACATTTTCTCGTAAATTATGTGCAAATTTTAAGTTATATTAAGATAAAAGTAGCACTATTGAATATATTAGATTGTGCTAATATATATTAGTTTATTGAACTTTATACTAGTATTGTACATAGCAAAAGCCACATGAGCCCAAGTTATCAGGCTGACTGTGTAAAACATCTATTTTTAATGAGAAGCCCTATGCCAATAGTTAATCTTCACCCATATCCTCTATTTTATATAATAATGACTAGCTTTATCTACGTAACAAGCAGTTACGCGACTCCAGAGATAGAAGAAGCAAACCCCGGAACAAATATAAAAACAGCCAGAGTCAGTTATCACGATATTCAACAAACACGCGTTTTAGATGCATTGGTTGAAGCCGTAAATAAAGCAACTGTTTCAGCACAGACATCTGGGCGGGTTAGTAAAATCTATTTTGATGTAAATGATTACGCTAAAAAAGGTGATGTTTTATTACGTCTGCGGGATAAAGACCAACAGGCAAAACTAAGAGTAACACAAGCAGATTACAATCAGGCTCTTACCGAATTTAATCGGGCACAGGAATTATACACTAAACAGTTAATTGCCAGATCGATTGTTGATAAAGCAGAGTCTGTACTGAAGTCGGCATCAGCAAAACTTGAACAGGCTCAGGAAAACCTGGAGTACACTGTCGTTAGGGCTCCTTACAGTGGCATTATGGTAAAACGTCATATTGAAGTAGGTGAAACAGCGCAACCCGGAGCAGCTCTTTTTACGGGTTTATCTCTTGAGAGTTTAAGAGTTGCGGTCAATTTGCCCCAGGACATCATAAATCAGGTTAGATTACATAAAAGCGCACGAATTAAATTAATTAACTATGAAAATAAAAGCCTGACAAGCTCCTCAATGATCATTAGCCCTTATGCCGATGCTGAGAGTCATACATTTCTAGTGAGAGTTAACTTACCAGAAGGTGATCACAAACTTTATCCCGGTATGGCCGTAAAAGTCGAATTCATATTAGGTTCTAACAGAGTATTGATGGTTCCTGCGTCTTCTATTATTCATAGAAGCGAAGTAACCGCTGTATATGTTATGGATGATAATCAGAAACTTTCAATGAGACAAATACGTGCAGGTTCAACAACAGATGATAATCTGGTAGAAGTCCTTGCTGGTTTATCTGAAAATGAACAAGTTACACTTGACCCAATAAGTGCAGTTAGATATTTAAAAGAACAGCAATAACTTAATACTTTTAAATAATAATATAATTTTACGCATACTATATACGAGTAGTTATTAATGAATTCTAAATTAGGCATATCAGGCAAGGTTGCGAAATATTTTCTAAATACTGAAATTACGCCTCTATTAGCCATACTTGGTTTCCTAATCGGTGTATATGCAGTTATGGTAACACCTCGTGAGGAAGAACCTCAGATAGATGTAACTTTCGCAAATATATTCATTGCTTTTCCTGGTGCATCTGCCAGTGATGTTGAACAACTAGTCAGTATACCTGCCGAGCAGGTTTTGTCAGAAATTGAAGGTATTAAACATATCTATTCTATTTCTAAACCAGGCATGTCAGCACTAACAGTTCAATTTAAAGTCGGTAAAGATCGCACCCAGTCAATTGTACGTTTATATAATGCCATATATTCAAATCAGGACTGGCTACCCCCGGGTTTAGGCGTTGCACAACCTATTATAAAACCAAAAGGTATTGACGATGTTCCGATAATTACTTTAACTTTATGGACACAGAATCAGCAAAAAGGACGTTATGAACTAACTCAGGTAGCTCACTCCATAGAAGCAGAATTAAAAAGAGTTCCAGGTACGCGTGAAATTTATACGACTGGAGAAGCTAATGACATAGTTAAATTAGTTTTAAATGCCTCAGCACTCGCAGCATATAATTTATCGGTGAATGATTTACGTAATGCATTACAACTGGGTAACATTTCAGAAAAATCAGGACACCTTGTTGCCGATAATAATCAGATAGAAGTTCAAAGTGGACAATTTTTAAGTTCAGTTTCAGAAGTTAAAAATCTCGTTGTCGGCATACAAAACAATAAAGCCATATATTTAAAAGATGTAGCCGAAATTCAACGCGGTGCCGACCAGCCAGAGCAATATAGCTGGTTTGGTGTAGGCGCTGCATCCAACTTGCATGAAAGACAAATAAATGGTGAGTTCCCTTCAGTAACACTGGCGATTGCTAAACAACCAGGTACAAATGCCGTTGAAATCACCGATCAGGTTATTGAACGCATCAAGCAGTTAAAAGGCGTTTTTATTCCTCATGACATTGAAGTATCGGTAACACGAGATTATGGAAAAACAGCAAATGAAAAATCACAGACCCTGATTGGCAAACTGATATTTGCAACAACATTTGTTGTATTACTGGTTATGATAGCACTGGGTAGACGTGAAGCTTTTATAGTCGGTGTAGCCGTAATTATTACACTGTCTATAACATTATTTGCATCCTGGGCATGGGGTTTTACTTTAAACAGAGTATCTTTATTTGCTCTTATTTTTTCAATAGGTATTTTAGTTGATGATGCAATAGTCGTTGTAGAAAACATAAGCAGACATATGCAGCTTGGTAATAAAACATTACGTGAGTCTATTCCTCTAGCCGTTGATGAAGTAGGTGGGCCAACTATATTAGCTACATTTACTGTTATAGCCGCCCTACTGCCTATGGCTTTTGTTACTGGTTTAATGGGGCCATATATGAGCCCTATCCCCATAAATGCCAGTATGGGTATGTTAATTTCATTGTTAGTGGCTTTTGTAATAACACCCTGGCTTTCTTATAAGGTATTAGCTAATCATGCACACGCCGACTCGCATACCGAAAATTCTGGCAGCTTGCAGAACAACTCGGTTTATAATTTTTTTAGAAAATACCTCACTCCGTTTTTAAATAAAACTACTGCTTCACGAAATAGAAAAATACTACTGATCAGCGTAATAACATTACTACTTCTATCCGTCTCACTTGCCGCTGTTAAACTTGTTGTTTTAAAAATGCTTCCCTTTGACAATAAATCTGAATTCCAGGTTATTGTTGATATGCCAGAAGGCACGCCTGTTGAACAGACCGCAAGGGTTTTAAGTGAGCTAAGCAAACATATAGCGACTATATCTGAAGTAACAGATTATCAGGTATACGCGGGTACAGCTGCTCCTATTAACTTTAACGGACTTGTGAGGCAGTATTATTTACGTCAACAGGCTCATGAAGGCGATATTCTGGTAAACCTTCAGGACAAAAGTTTGCGTGATCGAAAAAGTCATGAAATTGCTAGCTCACTACGCACACCCTTGCAAAAAATTGGTGCACAATTTAATGCTAATGTAAAAATTGTTGAGGTTCCCCCGGGGCCACCCGTTTTATCCCCCTTGGTAGCAGAAATATACGGTCTTGATTATTCCGGTCAACGAGCGGTAGCTAAACAAATTCGTGGCGTATTTGAGAGCACAGAGGACGTAGTTGATATTGATGACACGATTGAGGCCAGTGCAGAAAGATTTATTATAAAAATAGACCAGCAAAAAGCAGCATTATATGGCGTCAACCAACAGCAAATCGTTAAACTTATTTCTACTGCTATCAATGGAGAAGATGTCAGTTACTTACATACTGGTAATATGAAATACCCTCTTCCCATACGGTTTAAATTCTCAACATCAGATAAAGCACGTATTGATAGTTTGTTATCACTTAGAATAAGAAGTAAAAGTGGCAACCTATTCCCTATTTCAGATGTTATTGAATTAGAGAAAGGTAAACTTGAGCACGCCATCTATCATAAAGACCTTTTGGCACTGGTAATGGTTACAGGTGATATGTCGGGTGAGCTAGATAGTCCTTTATATGGCATGTTCGATATGATGAATAAATTAAAAAATGTTGATAACCCTTTGCAACAATATTTAATTAACCAGCCCGAGAATCCTTATAAGTACAGTTTAAAATGGGATGGTGAGTGGCAGATAACCTATGAAACATTCAGGGATATGGGTATAGCTTATTCAATTGGGCTTATATTAATTTATTTTCTAGTAGTCGCTCAGTTCAGGTCATACCTGGTGCCTTTAATTATAATGGCACCTATTCCTTTAACCATAATTGGAGTCATGCCCGGACACGCACTATTAGGCTCTCAATTTACTGCAACATCAATGATAGGCATGATTGCTTTAGCAGGCATTATTGTTAGAAACTCAATTTTGCTGGTTGATTTTATAAATCAACAGCTCAACGAAGGCATCGATTTTGAAGAAGCCGTTATACGTGCCGGCGCAGTACGAGCAAAACCTATAATTTTAACGGGTCTAGCGGCCATGTTAGGTGCATTTTTTATACTCGATGATCCAATATTTAGCGGTTTAGCTATTTCACTAATTTTTGGTATTTTAGTGTCGACCATTTTAACGCTTATTATTATACCCGTCATGTATTACGCGCTTATGCGTAAAAAATTGCAACCATGAAAAAACGCATAATAATTAACATGATTTAGTTAATTATTACGCGCCAAACAGAATACAAATAGACTAATTAGTTATTAGACATACTGAGAAGAAAATCATTAATGGCTTTCTTTGGAGTTCGTGAAAGCTTTTTCATAATATCAAAAGGAATGCATTCAAATGGGTACTCTAGCTTTATATCCTCAATAATTTCCAGCCATAAATACGCCGTCATTTCAGCGTCAGCCAAAGCTCGATGAAAAGTACCATCATTCGGAAGATTCTTATATTCAACAAGTGTACCTAGTTTATGATTTGGCGCATCCGGGTATATGCGTCGGGATATCAACATCGAACATGCAAAAGGGCCAAACTGATTACGCTTTATGCGGCTTAGTTCCGCATCGAGAAAACGAGAGTCAAATGACGCATTATGTGCAACCAGATTATAACCATCAATAAATTCTGAAAACTCATGCATCACCTCTGCACAGGGTGCTGACTTACTTAGCATTTTATTCGTAATACCCGTGTATTGTTCTATAAAAGCGTCAATTCTTCGATGAGGGTTCATTAACTTTTGAAAGCGTTCTACTAAAACGCCATTAACTATCTTTACGGCACCTATTTCAATAGCTCTGTCACCACAGTCCGGAGACAGACCTGTAGTTTCAAAATCAAGAACAATAACGGTATCTGAGTTTATATCTAAAAGCATATTTAAAGGGCACTATTTTAAAACAATGGTATAACTGTTTTCTATTTTAGAACTACCGGCATCTCTTTTTTATCGAGTAAACTTAATACACCACGGATTATTCTATATATTACCCATATTCCAGTAATCACTACCATAAAATAAGCAACAGGAATTCCAAAAAAAGTAAGCGCTAGTAAAATTGATATAATCAACCAGAATAAAGCATACCAGAAAGTACTTATAACCCAATCAAAATGTGATTGTAAATAAGTGCCTGTAACGTCACTACGTTTAGCATAACTTAAAATTACAGCAATAATTGACGGCCATCCTGATAAAAAAGCCGTTAATATAAACGCCGATGATAAAACACCATTAAAGGCGCTAAAAAAATGCAGGCCATATATTATGTAAGTTAATGAAACCAGATCAGATGACGGTTCATTTTTATACATAACATTTAATCCTTCCAGCTCTTTAAATTGTTTATAGCTTTTATCGTTGATAACTCACCTGTTTATATAATCTCTTATTAGATTTTAATAAATGAAACAATATCGTTTAGTTTTTATGCATAGTTATACTGGTAATAAATTATGCCGACTTCTTATGCGTAAACAATAAATTCATCACCATAGATGCCTGGGCATCCACTTCTGTTTTAATAGCGGGCATATCTTCAGCCAATAAACCTGTAATCTGCCAACAGACAGGATGCACTGACAATGTTTCAGCTGTAATGGGTGTTTCTGATATGGCATCATGAGTAATTGCTGAAGCAATATGTATTAGAGCTGTTTCAAGTCTAAAATCAGTTGCTCTTATAGGCTCAACATGAAATTCAGTGATATTTTGCAAACTTTTAGGTAAATTCCATTCAGCCATCAAAGCAGAACCAACCTGCGCATAATCAAAACCAAAAACTTCACGTTCTGCAATATACAAATCTACATTTCTTTGATGGGCAATTTTAAGTGCTAACTGTGATTCATCGGGCATTTTTTGCTGAGTAACTAAATGCCCAATATTATGTAATAAACCCGCAATAAAAGGCCTTTCTGTATCTATATTATTACAATGATAAGCCAATAAACGAGCAGTTACAGCACAATAGACACCATTAAACCAGAAATCATATATATTAAAAGCATCGTTTGTAAATCCAGAAAAGCTATCAACAACAACTGTTGCTAAAACCAGATCGTGTACCTGCTCAGTACCCAATAAGTTTATTGCATGTGTCATTGTATCTACTTTTGAAGCCAGACCGAAAAAAGGACTATTTACTAATTTTAACAGGCGAGCTGTAATAGCCGGGTCGTGAACAATGATTTGCGCCACATCTGACATAGATGCATTGGGGTCGCTAATAACGCTTCTCAGGCGGATATAAATATCTGGCAGAGAAATTAGTTCTATAGATTCTTTAACAAGACTTTGTGCTGTATGCATAAAAAATATCTTTATCGGTTCTGTTTTTAAAAGAGAAAATTTATTAACATTAACTTACTACAAATAGGTAATAGAATACAGTTACTCCCCTACCCACCCAGATGAAATAGTAAAACCTGCCGCTTTTTCATGCCCTCCACCTCCATATAATAGCGCCACTTTACTTACGTCAATACCATTGACACTAGAACGTAAACTAAAAGATCTACCATCCGCATGATCCCAGTAAC
Organism: Gammaproteobacteria bacterium; assembly: GCA_026197015.1. Classification (GTDB taxonomy): domain Bacteria; phylum Pseudomonadota; class Gammaproteobacteria; order SZUA-229; family SZUA-229; genus SZUA-229. Next base: position 23,548 of record JAPHRB010000171.1, read on the forward strand.
ATGCAGCAAAAGGTTCATCCTTTGACATTAGATTACCTGCATCAGATATATACGCAGAAGAAACGTTAAGTACTGGAACATTATAACCACCAATAACCATACGTCTAACACCCGTAGAGATTAATTCTAAAATATCTTTTTGTAATTTTCGCTCAATAGCAACACCATCAGCCTTAAGACTATCTAATTCTGATGAGTTATAATTCATAAACTTGTCCCATACATCAAAGTCATATGGGTATGATGCAAGACCTGTTGTTATCTCTCTTGTATCCGTTAATTGAAATCGCCAAAGATCCCTATCCTGAATATGTTGTATTAATTTTGGTGCTTCTTCAGTTGGGTAAAACCATTCCCAGGTAATCATAGCGCCTGATCTGTTTATATCAAAAACGCCCTCTACTAGACCTTCATCTAACAAAAACTGAAGATCATTCTTAGCGGAAATATGGTGATCTAATATTGTAATACTGGATGCTGTTTTAAGCATTTTTTGTACAATTTCTTTTTTATAAGAAAAATCAACTATCAACACATCCATGCCCATTACATCAGGTGGCTGTTTCTGGTGTACACCCCCAAAAAAAACTACCCTGTCACCTAACGCTTTACGAACCACCCAGGCTGCAGCAAATCCATCAGGGCAATTAGCATGGTAAATACACAGTATATTCCCGATATTAGTGTTAATCTTAGACATTAAGTTACCTGAATAAATAATATGTTAACTATAGCAATACTAATATTGATTTTGTAAAGATCAAGCAATCTGCTATCAATATAATGAATGCATCGTTACAGTATATAAATACCCTGATCTATGTGTTATGTCATATAATTCAATGAATTAGATCTAAATTAACATCACCTGAAAATGCGCTTTATCGAATACTAAGCTAAAATTAATCTTCTAATGAAAGTTTTTAATATCTATACAATCGCTGTTAGGGGGGCATAATGCTATTAAGATCAATAAGTTATATCTTTATTCTTTTAATATCTTCAACTGCTATTGCACAGCCTGTTCAACTGAAAAACAATAATCTGATAATGAATGCAGAATATTTAGAGGGTACTAATACTCAAAACCCGGTAATAATACTACACGGACTTCTGCAAACGCATCAATTTACAACTGTTAGTCGACTTGCAACAGCACTTAATGAAGCAGGTTACACAGTTTTAAGCCCAAGCCTTTCACTCGGTATTAATAATAGAAAGACCAGCCTTAGCTGTGAAGCTATACATACACATTCGATGGATTCAGATTCTGATGAATTGAAATTATGGATTGACTGGTTAAATGAAAAATCAGGCAAAGATATAAACCTGATTGGGCACAGTGCTGGTGGCCCAACGGTTCTCAATTATCTTGAAACACATAATGCTAACTTAATTAAGAAAGTTATCTTAATAAGCCTTTCCTATTATGCAACAGGACCAACAGCCAATGAGACCAGA
>JAPHRB010000175.1 GCA_026197015.1 Gammaproteobacteria bacterium
CTGGGTTTGCTTCTGATTCAGCCAGATGATGCAGCACTGCCCCACAGTTATTGTGCGTCGCCGCCAACTCGAAAGCGTTATTATCAGCATCGAATTGTGACAGTGCATTTTTATAGGCGACAACGGCTTTTTGAAAGGTTCTATTACCTTTTAATAGCTTGCCATAGGTGTGAAAAGTATCACCCAGCTGATGCATGGTAACGGCCCACTGCTCAGGTGTTTCTTTTCGAGAATATACCAATAAGGCACTGGTATAGTCATCAGTGGCTTCTTTAAGCAATTTTGAGTTATCAAGTTGTCGACCCAGAGCTTGTTTTGCCGTTGCCAGGTTACTTTGAGTTGCAGCCCAGGCGAGAGCCGACTTTTCCTGGTCGTATTCAGCTAAGGCATTTTTAAAACACTGAATAGCCTTTTCAAATAATTCAACATCTCTAAGCTGCTGGGCTTTTGCCGCAAGAATATTACCAAGGCTATTCTGCGTCTCAGCCCAGGCTAATGGATCCCGATCGTGATATTCAGCTGTCAGCGAAGCCTCAAGCGCCTCATGCGCTCGGTCAAGAATCCGCGAACTGAAGCGATGTTGTTCAAAATTACCCCGGGTATAAAGAAAGATATCAGCCACAGCTACACTGGTATCCGGAATCGCAACTTCAGCCAGCTCTTCAGCAAACATACTTAGCGTATTTGCTATTGCAAGCTCAAGCAGTTTATTGTCCGGGTAAATTATATAAGTATTGGAGTATTTCATTTAAGGAGACTCTGATTTATTCTGCACGAAGCAGGTTGTGATCTAATATATTCTGATGCAAGGTGCAAATCCCACGTAATAACTGGCTATTACGAAAAATTGCATGGCAGAAGATGGATATTTTAGATATTAGATACGAGTACATAAATAGATTAAAGATCCCTTAAGCCTTACTGAGAATTTCTTCGAGGTCTGGATCAGCGTCAACCGCTCCGCCAAGATCAAGCTCTTCATCGGTAGCATCACGTATTGACAATATTTCCAACCTGAACAAAACGTCTCTGCCACACAGTGGATTATTACCGTCAACAGTTAATGTTTCGTCATCGAAACGCGTCACGATAAAAGTTTTGGGTTCACCCTTTTCATTTTCCATGGTGATAGTTAAACCGATCTCCCGATAATCTTCAGGAACATTTTCGATGCGATCTGTAAACACCAGTGACTCGTCTCTCTCACCATATAACAGTTTAGTATCAACCGGCACTTCTATGATATCACCGACTTTTTTACCATCCAGATATTTTGTCACCTGCTCAGACAGAACATCATTCACGCCGTGCACGTAACCCAGCGGGTAATCAACGGTAACCAGTATGTCACCGGTTTTTTCATCGATGACCTTATAATTGAGTTCAACGAATTTTTCGTTTTGTATTGTATCTGACATAACTAGAAAAACCTGTTTATAGATAAAGCTGCACAATTTTGATCAATTTTAAGCTGACCAACCCTGACACAACCATCTTAGAATAAAGTGGCACCAAAAATTTTTACCTTACCATTATCATAACCCAGCACTAACCTGCCAAGCCATTCGCCTTCTTTCTTTTTATGATGCTGTTTATATAAAACTGTTACATGCTCACCACGACGAATGATGCCGAGATATTCGTAATTTTCAGACAGGTTTTTTGTCAGCTCACTTCTGGCGAACTGTTTTCCCATCTCTATTTCATTTGCGCCCATCAGCATCGATGCTGCGAAATGCCGGGTGAAGGCACCGTAATTTTGTTCATTCGAATATTTAACAAGGTCAGCCCACATGGGGTTCGCGTGCGCTAAAATTTCTTCATCTGTATTTTCAATAATATTCATGATTCTATTGTTCACTTAAAACATAGTTTCGTTTCTTAGGACTATCGATCGGACATAAGTTATATACCACAAACCATAGAAAAAAAGACCAACACAAATATGTTGGCCTTTTTTTAAGACGAGTAAAAATATTTGCTAATTTTTACTCAGCTATTCCTCATCTACCAGATGGTAAAGAGGCGCTTTCTCCATAGTGTATTCACCAGTTTTGCGATCACGATGAGAAACTGTCAGTACATGCCATTCGTCATCATTCAGCTTCATAGCGTCACCACGGTAGTAATAACCAGGCCAACGTGTTTCTTTACGGAATAACGTATGCTGGAACACACTTTCAGAAGTACGAACACGGTGATTTAATTCCCATGCACGTAACAGCTCGTGAATATTACTAGCAGCAATCTTCTCCATGTCTTCTTCAAGAAGTTTCATTTTCTTGAGACCGATGTGTAGAAGTTTTTCGTTAGTCATGTAGTTAACACCAAAACCACCACAATACTCATCCATCATTTTCTGTAAACGATCCAGACCCTGACGTGGATTGATGAAGTTAGGATTAACCGTACCAGCAACTACTTCATTGCTATAAACCTTATAAGTTTCTAAAGGTTTGTAGATTTTAGTCTTAAGGTCTTGAATCTGCTGCTCAGAAACTCGAATACCTTCAGCCTTGCCATCGTCAATATACTTACAGGCAGCTTTAGCCGCTAAACGACCTTCAGTGAAAGAACCTGATGAGAATGCGTGTGGAGTACCACCAACAGCATCACCTGCACCAAATAGACCTTCAACAGTCGTCATACGGTTATAACCCCAGAAATACTCATCAGGAGAAACATCTTCAGGACCTGAACACCATGCGCCACAACCGGTTGCATGTGAACCCATTACATAAGGCTCAGAAGTAGTTAATTCAGGGTTTTCGTATTTAGGGTCAACATCAGTTGCCGCCCAAAGCACAGCCTGACCAACAGTCATGCCGAGGAAGTTGTGCCAGCCAATTTCTTCAAGGTGCGGATCCTGGAAAGCTTCCATGGTAACCATGTGAATAGGACCACGACCAGCATTAACCTCAGAGATAAATGCATGGTTACGTAAACAGGTCGGAATAGGCTTGTGTGATAAATGCTGACCTTCAGTATCTAAATATTCTTTACCAACCATTTCAGTCAGTTTAGGGAACCACTTAGATTCGTACTCTTCACCAAGACCATTTTGTGTATAAGTCTTAAGATGTAAAAAGTATGCGCCAACAGGACCGTAACCGTCTTTGAATCGAGCTAATACGATACGATTTTCCATCTGTGTCATCTTCGCGCCAGCTTCGATCATAAGACCATAAGCAGAACCAGAAGACCATGGTGCGTACCATACACGACCTGCGCCTTCACCCACTGAACGTGGTTTGAAGATGTTAGAAGCACCACCGGCGCCACAGATAACAGTCTTCGATTTGAATACGTGGTAGTTACCAGTACGTACGTTGAAACCTACAGCACCCGCGATGCGGTTCTCTTTGGCATCATCCATTAACAGATGTGTTACGCAAATACGGTTGAATACTTTGTCTGCCGATTTTTTCGCTGCTTCTGCAACGATAGGCTTATATGATTCGCCGTGAATCATAATCTGCCAGCGCCCTTCACGCAGGTATTGACCCGATTTAGGGTCTTTCATCAGCGGCAAGCCCCACTCTTCGAACTGGTGAACAGCCGAGTCAACGTGACGTGCCATATCAAAAGCCAGATCTTCACGAACCATACCCATCAGATCCATACGTGCATAACGCACGTGATCTTCTGGATTGTTTTCGCCCCAGCGAGTACCCATATAACAGTTAATAGCATATAAACCCTGGGCTACTGCACCAGAACGATCAATATTAGCTTTTTCGGCAATAACAATTTTCTTGTCCTTGCCCCAGTATCTTGCTTCAAATGCGGCACCGGTACCACCGAGGCCAGCGCCTGCGACTAGAACGTCGATATCGTCTTCAATAATAGTTTTGTAGGCCATTAGTAGTAAACCCCTTCTTTCAATTTTATCCCATTTGACTTGAGCGTCTGCAAACCACCCTCATCCATACGGATATACTTAGGCTCGTTAAACAACAACTCACTGTCACGCATGTCATTAGCTGGTGCACTTTCGTTAGCCAATTGAGGAATTTCTGTACCCCAGGGCTTAGTAGTAATAGGCGCTAAAAGCTCCATGTCTTTTTTGCCATTACGGAATTTGATGCGCCACGCAATCGTGCCTTTCTCTTCATCACGCAGTACACGAACACTGTGACCGAGCGGTGCAAAGTCAGCATAACCACGTACGTCAATTGCCTGATGTGGGCAAGCTTTTACGCATGAGTAACATTCCCAGCACATGTCTGGTTCAATGTTGTAAGCACGACGCAGACTTTTATCGATGTGCATGATGTCAGATGGGCAGATATCTACACACTGGCCACAACCATCACATCGAGTCATATATACAAAAGTTGGCATAATATATTCTCTCTATTCTTATATAATCTTAATTAAATTAATGTTAGTAATGATTGGGTGACTCACGTTTAATACCGAGACCCATATATTCTGGTTTTTTACCCATATATTGCGGGATATCTGGAAATTTCGCCTGCACTGTAGGATCTGTTAAATCGAAATCAGTGGGTAAATTCTCTCTTGATTCATCAGCCCTGGTAACACGTTTTTGAAAAGCTGCAGCAGGTTTGAAGAACATATGAGCGAACTTCGAAAAGTATACGCCAGCAAAAACCACTGTGGCTGAAACGACAAATAAAACAAGGAACAGGGTTGACCATCCGGCTATACCACTAGACTGTGTATAAGACCAGATTAAGGCAAAAGTCATGGTGCTAAGCAGCGAAACAATAAACAGGTCCGCACGTTCAAAGCGATACCATGTAAGGCCTTCCGCAGACACGTCAACACGAATGGCAAACCAGAACCAGTAACCACCCACACACAGCATTAATGCACCAATATGCCAGAGTACCGGCAGAATGTTTGGCGTAGATGCTTCAGGTGTTGAATAGCCAAATATCATAATGACTGTTGTAGCCACAAATATAATGAAGCCATACATGGTTAAAAGATGAGAAAGTCTGCGTTTCATATTGCAGAACTCACCAGACGTTAACACTTCGTCCAGTAACACCTTAATAGCAATTGATGCTTTTTCGCCACTATCAACATTACGTTTTGCGCTCTTTTTAGCTTTTTCAGCATTTTCGAAAAAATACTGTGCGCTTTTTTTATGGATCATATCAAGTATCGTTCCGCCGACAACCAGCACAACCATTAATATAATATAACCCTGCATAACCATGCTTGGTACAAATTCCGAAAGCTCGGAAAAGGGATTACTCGTGAACATTAGACTATCCTCAAAGTTTATTATCTCGAAACTGTTATTCATTTGCTGCAAACCAAACTACCCACGGCGATGGTCACCTCAAATACTACATTCTTACCATACGTCCGCATGAAACAGCCCTAACAAAAGGACCGGCCAAAGGAACACGGGCTGGTAAGCGTATCACACGTTGACGATTCCCTGTAAGTATGAATTTAAATTCATCACCAGAAATCGCTAACGTTAGATTGGCCTTGTAATTCCCCGTTACCAATCTAAATTTGGTACTACTTAAAATCAGGGGTATTTCCACCTGCATTAAATGAACACTAATTGGGCACTAAATTCTACATACCTGCTTACGAATTCACCAATACTGACTTATTAAAACCCTGTCATTTAATTTTCCTGCGGACAGAGTTTACACGTGGTCAAGGATTGTACCAAATGAACTTATCAATAGGCATATAAATAAATTATACTGCTCGTCTGATAATCCATTTTGTGTGGTTAAAAAACGTCCATTAACCCTTCACCAAAACCTGACCCTCAGGTCCATTAACAACACCCTGCGTCGCGGATATGCGATGCTACAATATCCACCGCGCAAAAGCCACTACCTCTTTAATTAACTTGGTAAATTCTTGATGTATTCTGCTGGACACGAATGAGTCTCATTTTTCTTTAATCATTCGTTTTCATTTTGTGATTGCAGAAGAAGGGTTAACTGCTCTTCAAACTCAACTATTGGCATAGGACGACCATATAAATATCCCTGGTAATTCAGACATCCAGACTCACATAAAAACGTCATCTGCTCTAATGTTTCTACGCCTTCAGCAATCACCTCCAGGTTCAAATTTTTACCCATTGCGATAATCGTTTGCATAATGACCGCATCATCTCTATTAGTAAGTATGTTTGATACGAAACTACGGTCAATTTTAAGCTCGTCCAGCGGGAAGCGACGCAGAACCGATAATGAAGAATAACCTGTGCCGAAATCGTCCAGTGATAGCGACACACCAACATCCCTCAGCAGATGCATTTTATCGGCTATATCCTCAACACTTTTCAGCATCAGACTTTCTGTTAGCTCTAACATAAGCAGTTTAGCGGGACAGTTAAACTTCTGTATTGCCCCCGCAACCTCTTCAACAAAGTCAACCTGGCTGAAATGGCGCGCACTGATATTAATGGAAAGCCTCAGGTGGCGAGTACTTTCATGTGCCTGCCATGCCTTGATCTGGCTGCAGGCATGTTGCAACACAGAATGCCCTATCTCATTAATCAGATTCGACTCTTCTGCAATAGGAATGAATTCCATGGGTGATATCATGCCGTGCTCTGGATGCAGCCAGCGCAATAACACTTCAGCACCAATAATCCGCTGACTCTGATTTACCTGCAATTGATAATAGGGTAACAATTCAACATTAAATTCGGCTCCGCGTAAGTCACTTTCAAGGCTGGCTCGATACTCAATCATCGGTTGCAGCGTTTCGTCAAAAAACTTCATGCCATTACGTCCAGCCTGTTTTGCCTGAAACATTGCCGTGTCCGCACGTTTTAAAATCTCGCTGCTGTCCAGTTCTTCACCTAAAAACAGGCAGGCACCAATACTGGATGAGGTACGATAATCGCGATTCTCAAGCGTATAAGGAAGGTTGATGGTGGCAATTATTTTATCCGCCACAATACGACATGACTCAATCGCCTGAGAACTTTCTACGCCCAAATCCTGTAGAACCAGAACAAATTCATCACCCCCAAAACGCGAAATAGTATCTTTTTCACGCACCGCCTTCACAAGACGCTGCGCAACCTCCTGTAACAGCAGGTCACCTGCTGCGTGACCTTGCATGTCGTTGAGATTTTTGAAGTTATCGAGATCAATGAAAAGCACGGCAGCATATTTCTTCGAGCGTTTACTGGCAATCAAAGTCTGCTGCAATCTGTCCATCAACAAACGACGGTTAGGTAAGTTGGTTAACAGATCGTAGTAAGCCAGATAATGAATTTCCTCCTGGCTTTTCTGCAGCTCCGTTATATCCTGTACCAGAGTAGCCAGCCCGATGACTTTACCCTCTGTATTCTTGAGTGGCGTAAGATACCATTCGCAATAAATGATATCGCCGTTTCTATGCAGGCACTTTCTCTGTGATTTTTTTACCTCGCCTTCCTGAAATAACGAGTGCATCATCTCAATGATATTTTCTTTCTCTGAGACTGGCACAAGGGAGTCAATATGCAGCTGTAAGGCCTCCTCGCTAATGTAGCCAAAAATTTGTGCCGCCGCCGCGTTCCAGGAAGTAATCTTGAAATCCGAATCCCACTCAATAACACCCATGGGTGTCAGGTCGATATGTAATTTTTGCCTCTGAGACAGAGCGTTGAGTCTCTCCTGCTGCTGAACAGTGGCAAAACGCAGGAGTATATTTTCAAGCAGCTTATTAGCCAGAGATACACCTGACATCGCGACGTATATAATGTAAAGCGTCAGCATTAATGCCATGGTAATCGAAAAAGCGGTGCCTTCTATTATAAAGCCGGGCAGCGTAAACAGATAAAGAGCACCAACGAATAATTTCGCTGTCACAGCATCTATTGCGTATGCAGCGATGGCTCCGCCTGAAACACCTACCAGAACAAAGATCAGAAAAAACTGATAGGTGACATCATCTGTCTGGTAAAAAAAATAACCTGCTACCCCCCAGATCATGCCGCAGCCAGTAGTGGCTATACGAAATCGCTTAAGCCATAAACTTGCATTTTGATCTCTGGATTCCTGCCTGTCGTAGGCACGACTTATAATCTGTCGGGCACCGTAGGCAATTACAAACAGTGCACTCCAGCCCAGTAATATACTGTTGCTGATAACACCAGACTGAATATAGGCATGCATAGCCGCAATCAGACTCGCAACAATCAGAGAGCGTGTATTGCTTTCATAAAG
>JAPHRB010000163.1 GCA_026197015.1 Gammaproteobacteria bacterium
ATGAGTTTTTTTTATATTAGAATATAGTGTTAGATGTTTTATATTTAGCATAAATAAATCTCTGGTCTGACTATATCTTTGCAGGCCGTTAGTCAGTGGGCCTTAACTGCTAAATTCAAGTCACTTGAGTTAACTAACAGGCGAGCTAAAGTGGAGACCCCTGTTGATCTCCACTGCTTGATCCCCAGCGGGTTTAACCCGCGTTACTGGTCAAAATAGAAATTATATCCAAATTGAATGATAAAAGAGTCAAGATCGGGAGTTAGATCATGATTTGCCTGATCACCAACCGCTGTGCCCACGTCACTTTGTATCTGACTAATGACTTCTGCGCGCACACTGAATTCGCTATTTTTACCCACAGGCATCGCATATTTAAGACCAATGGTATTGGTTACAAATTCACCTAACCGATAATCGGCACTGGCATAGTCTGTTATGGTTGCTGCTGCCGCATCACTTTCACTAAGGCTTGTTACAAAGAAATCTGCAGCGGATTGAGAGTAATAACGTAAGTGAGGTTGTAAGTAACTGCCGTTACCTAATTCATAACGGTAATGAAAATCAATGGTATGTGAGTCTATACCCCAGTCATCTGTGTGATAACGATAGGCAATATTGATGACATCTTCGGTTAGGTGATGTACGGTTTTCCAGTAAAATGTCTGTCTCGAGCGTGAGTCAGGGCGATTTTCATAAACATAGGGAAGATCATCTGTGGCAAGGCTTGTTGTTGGCAGTCCTGCTGCATCAATCACAGTAATGATTTTATACGGGTCGGTCATATATCCGGAAGATTCACTAAAACCAAGGTTAAACTGCATTATAGTGCTGCGATTAATGACCTGTGTTATACCAAACATGACATCAGATATTGTTTTGCTGTCATCAGCACCGTCCCGGTTTGTGCCGGTACCGGCAACTTTCATATTTGCAAATGGCGTGGGTATTCCACCTGAAGGCTCTATCGAATCAGAGCTAAGGCCAAGTGCCGCGCTGAACGTCGTGTTACGGTTATTAAAATCACGTAGGAAGTTAGCTGAAACACCTAATGATGAATAGTCATATTCATTAGAAATATTACCGCCAAGAATAATTCGACTATATTCATCAAAAATAGCGGTATTCCAGGAGCCACTTAAGGCGATACGCGTATCCAGGAATGTATCATCCAGAGGCAGTTCACCTGCGGCTACGGTGTAAGGTTTTTGGCCTGACGGATTGGTAAACGTCTGCTCAACACTAGATGCATGTGCACCGGTGGGGGTGGCACCGGTTAATGAGTCAAACACGGCTTTCAAATTTATAATGTCACCGTCTTTATATTCTTTAGTGCCACTAATAACCGGCTCAATTGCAGAAACCCGGCCATCACTTTCTGAATAAAATAATACGGCGGTTCCAATGTCCCATGCATCATCAGGCGCTTCTGCTGCTGATACATTCGCAACTTGAAGCAGGGTCGCGCTTGCGATGGTTAACTTTTCTCGAATTTTTTTAGTGTTACTCATAATGAATCCTGACTCTAAAATCTACTAACTAAAAGTATGTGGTTATAGAAACTGTTAAATTTGAATGTTTGAATTAGTTACAGCCACAACCGCCGCCGCCTACTCCCTGACCACCCATAGAGGCTTCTTTACTGAAATAAATATGCTCATCCAGTGCATTATCAATTTCACTGGGTACCAGCGCCATAGAGGGTTTGGCAAGCAGGTCTTTATCCCAGGGTTGAACGGTTGTGCAGGCGCTTAATAAAAGCAAACTTAGAAGTGAAATTATTTTATACATAATAGTGACTCGATTTTATGTTTACGGGTTTAATGATTTTTTAAAAGTTTGTTAATCGTTAACTCTTTTTCATTTTTGCTTTTGTTCCAGAAGCCGGTATAGCGAATTCGTAAATTACCATGCTGATCAATCAGGTAGCTACTTGGCATGCCTTCTATATTGTATTGCTCGGCAACAGCTGCCTGTGGATCAAAAGCGATCGGGAAGTTGATATTTTGTGAGGCGATAAATTCATCAGCTAAGGTTTTATCTTTATCCAGATTAATGGCGACTATTTCAAAATCCTGATTTTTGAATTTTTCTTTCATGGCAATCATCCATGGAAATGAGTTTTTGCACGGCCGGCACCATGATGCCCAGAAATCGATATAAACCAGTTTTCCCTTTAATTGAGCTGAGTTAAGAACACCGTCTTCAGTGGGTAGTTGAAACTTGGGTGCTGGTGGATAGTCAGCATAGACCGGAATATTAATTACCAGAATGAGTAATATGTATAATGATGATTTTAGTAGTTTCAAGGTTTTTCTGGCCTGCTTAAAATTAAGTCTTGTTGCATAGTTTGAACTATATTGACCTAAACTTAAGACAAACTTAAGAAAGGTTATAAAATTTAGGGTATTAGTTCACATTCTATTTAAGCTGCATTTAAGAAATAACAGGCAGAATGGTTCTGCCAGACACACACCACAGGTTGAGTATGCGAGTAATATTGGTTGAAGACGACAGGTTATTGGGTGAAGGCATTGTAAAGGGGCTTAAACAACAAAATTATAATGTTGAATGGTTTCAGAAGGGTGTGCCTGCTGCTGAATTTTTAAAGTATGAGACTTTTGATGTCCTGGTGCTTGATCTTGGCTTGCCTGATATTAGTGGTATTGAGTTGTTACAGAGGATAAGAGCGCAGGGGGTTTTGCTGCCAGTGTTAATTTTAACGGCGATGGATAGTGTTGAAGACCGTATATCAGGCCTTGATGCGGGAGCCGATGATTATTTAACAAAACCTTTTGATCTGCAAGAGGTGTATGCGCGTATACGTGCACTTCTTAGGCGTGCAGGTGGGAGGGCTAATCCGCTTATTAATTATATGGGGATTGAACTAGATCCCGCTGCACATTCCGTGACAAAAGATGGTCAGATAGTTGACTTATCTCGACGTGAATATGATGTGTTACTCGAGTTGTTTGAGAATCTCGGACGCGTTTTATCGCGTACTCGTCTGGAAGAAGGTTTGTATAGTATTGATGAAGATATGGCGAGTAATGCTGTAGAAGTGCATATTCACCATTTAAGAAAAAAATTAGGTAGCAAGTTAATACGTACGATTCGTGGTGTTGGTTACACCATTGATAAAATAAGCGAAGACCATAAGAAGTAATGAAAAACTCCCTGAGGCATTATTTATTATTCTCTATATTACTGGCACTTGTGGTGGTTGGGGGTATCACTATCTGGGGTGGCTATCGAGCCAGTGTGAACGAGGTTGAAGAACTGTTTGATGCGCAATTATCTCGTTCTTCAAGATTAATGATGGGGATGGTGTTAGCGGAAGTAAAATTAGGTCATATAAAAGAATTTTCAGACGGTGTGAAAGAAAGCCGATTTAAAATTCTGAATAAGCAACAGATCGAAAATGAGATTTATAATGAAGGCCATTTTTATGAGCTGAAGCTGGCTTATCAGGTTTGGGATTCATACGGTAATATGCTGCTACGCTCTGCCAATGCGCCGTTGCAGCCTATGAGTAATCTGATGCAGGGTTATGATAATCAAGTTTTAAATCAACAAACTTGGCGTACATTCACGTTATGGGATACCCATAAAAACTATCAGGTAATAACAGCTGAACGAGAAGACGTGCGGCAGGAACTGGTGAATAAAATCACATTGCAAATGACCTGGCCATTTATTCTGCTATTACCGATTATGGGGGGGCTGGTCTGGTATTTTGTAAGTCGAGGTTTATTACCGATTGAGCAAATTGCCAGAGATATTGCGAGCAGAGAAGATGAACAGTTACATGATTTGCAGTTTGAGCATGTGCCGTCTGAAATACAGCCTTTAGTTGATGAATTAAATCATTTATTTAAATCTCTGCGACTTTCATTTGATAAGGAGCGAAGCTTTACCTCTGATGCTGCGCATGAGTTAAGAACACCCCTGGCTGCATTAAAGGTTCATCTGCAATTGCTGCAAGGTAGTGATAATAGTGACGATAAAGCAGATGCATTGGCGGCTATTAGTCAGGGGGTTGACAGGGCGGGTCACCTGGTCAATCAATTGTTAGGTCTGGCGAGACTTGATGCACAGGCAATTCGTGTAACTCAGGAAATGAAAACACTTAACCTGTATGAATTATGTGTTGATCAAATTACTGAAATCTATCCGCTAGCCAATAATAAAAAACAGAGTTTAAGTATAATTGGTGATGAAAGTGTATATATGCAGGCTTATGTTTATCCTCTTGAAAGTATGTTGCGAAACCTGTTAAGTAATGCGGTTACATATACGCCTCAAGGAGGTGAAATTGTACTTGAGCTTCGCGGCCAGGATGGCGCCATAGATCTGTGGTTGCATGATAGCGGCCCCGGTATTCCTGCAGAGCAACGAAACGCTGTAATGCAACGGTTTAAAAAAGTAGAAGGTAGTGAGCATTCGGGCAGTGGTATTGGTTTATCAATAGTCAGGCGGGTAACAGAGCTTCATGATATGCAGATAGAACTACTAAGTTCCTCACTACTCGGTGGGCTGTGTGTGCATTTACACAAAAATAGTGAGAGTGGTTTAGGTTAAGCTGGATGTGCTAAATTGTTTACACCTCTTAAATCATAATTGGGCGAATGAATATAAGTAATGCTGGATATAGATAATGCAATGTAAAGTCGTGACCTTAGTCGCAACTAACAGCCAATATCCTTTATAATCTCAACTACTTACACTACCCTAACAGATTCACCTTCACTTGGCAGGATGGTCACACACTAAGATGCGGTTTTATAAATTTTTAAGCGGCTTGCTATTAATCGTATTATCGTTTGTTGTTTGTGCAGAACAAAGCATTAATCATGAGCTTCAGGCGCTTAAACAGCAATCATTGTTATTAGATCGAGATTTATTAATTCTTGACGATAAAATAAAAAAACCTTTTAGTATATATCTGTCGCAAATGACCGACGCAAAATTCGTATTAGAAGTCATGACAATCAAGCTTGACGATAAACCATTAACTACCCACAACTATACAGAATTAGAAAGAAAGGCATTAAAAAATGGCGGTGTCCAGCTTATATATAAAGGAATACTGGCTGACGGCACACATAAAATCATTGCCTACTATCGTAGTAATAAGGATTATCAGGGTGGCGCTGAATTTGAATTTAATAAAAACTCAGACTCGCAATCTATTGAAATTAACATTAAAAAAGGCGAATCTAAAGAGTCTCGACTACAACCGAAGTTATCAATTCAGGCAGTTGAAAAAAACAATTCATTAACTGCGTCGGTTGCATATCGCCACTTGAAGTATTTGAAAGGAGCACAGCCAAATATAGATATTTTAAGTCAGGTATTGAAAGCACAAAAACTCAAAAAGTTAGGTGTATTTAGTGTTGATGCTCAGTTAATAAAAGGCCAGCTTTATCTTGATAAAGGGTTGCATATTGAAGCAGGTGAGATTTTTAAAAAAATTATTAATAATCCGGCTGCATCCAAAAAGCTACAGAATGAAGCGCGGTTTTATTTAGGTAAAAGTTACTATCATTCTGAAAAATATGAAGAATCATTGGCTTTGCTTAAAAAGGTAAAAGAACCTGTAAGTAAAAGCGTAAGAGCTGAACTTCAACACCTGCATAGTCTGATTTTAATGTCGCAGAGAAAATATAAAGAAGCCGCTTTGTATTTGCGTAATAACTGGTGGAAGGCTCCGGGTAATTGGGATTTATATAAAAGACTTAATTTAGGTGTTGCTTTAATACACAGTAATGAAGAAAAAGCAGGTTTTGATCTGATTAGAAAACTTGGCCAGAAGAAACCCGGAGATAAAGAAGCAAAATCATTAGTTGATAAAGCAAATCAGTCATTAGGGTATCTTTTGCTTAACCAGAATAAACCTGAGCAGGCTAGAAATTATCTAGAGAAGGTAAGTCTTAATGGTGCTTATTCTAATTTGGCAATGCTGGGTGCCGGCTGGGCAAGCGCCAGATTAAAGCAATATAATCAGGCTGTTGTGCCATGGATGGAACTACAGAAAAATGATATTCGAGATATTCCCGTACAGGAATCGATGCTCACCGTGCCCTATGCATTCGAACAGATGGGGTTGCTTAAAAAGTCTGTGCGTTACTATCAGAAGTCTGTAAATGTATATGAAAAAGAACTTGTGGATTTGTCCTCTAGCATGGAATCAATAAGTCAGGGTTTTCTAAAAACAGATTTACTTAAATTGAATGTTGCATCTGAGGCTACCTGGCTTAAATCTGTTAATGAAGTAAGCACGAGTAAAAGTTTACGTTATATCAAGCAGCTTATTGAAGATGCGCATTTCTTTAATCTTTTGTTAAATTTTAGAGAAGCTACGTTATTAAAGATAAATGCTGATCAGAAAGTGGAAAAAATATCTGATATACAAATGTACCTGTTACAAGAGGCGGGTTCGCATAAACAGAAAGAATCAGAAAAACATAGAGATCAAATTAAGTTTATTAAAATTTTAGCTGCGGATCTTCTTAAACGAAGTAATATTATGCAGTTAGAGGCGCAAAAAAACATTGATCTTATTGTTCTGCAAATGAAGGTAAGTGCTTTAAAGTTGCTTGCTCTTAGAAAAGTTAAACTTGATGTATACCTTGTGCAGAGTCGACTGGCTCTTGCGCAAAGTTATGATCGCCTAAATCCTTAGTGAGTATGTTTCAGTTATTGATGTACAAGTTGAGAAGTAATTAGTTAGTAAGGTTATGAAATTAAATAAATTAATATTAAGTATTGTTTTTCTGCTAGTCGCTTCCTGTAACAGTAATGTTCGAGAGGGGAGTGTTGGTAGTCTTGGGCAGCAATCAAAACTTCTAACCGATGATGCAGAAGAAGTGACTTTGCAAAAAGATTCTTCGGTGGTTGAGTATAGTCGATTTATACGCCTGTTCGATACAGTGCCTAATGAGGCAATGCGCCGTGACGGTATGCGAAAGATGGCAAAGCTGCAGCTAGAATTTAACAATGCTGACTCTATACCGTTGGCCTCAGTTGTTTTGCTGTTTGAGAACTTGATTGAAAATTACCCTTTACAGAAACATGATCGTTTAATCTATCAGTTATCCAGAGAATATGAAGAGAGCGGAGAAAGGGATGCAGCTTTAAATGGCCTGAATAGACTTGTAACACAATACCCTGAAACACAATATTTTGATGAAGCTCAGTTTCGTAGGGGTGAGATTTTATTTAGTAAACGTCAGTTCGCCGACGCTGAAAAGGCGTACGCGCAGGTAGTAGCATTTAGAAAGTACGATGATAAATCTATTTACTATGAGCAAGCTGTATACAAACAGGGTTGGTCACAGTTTAAGCAAAGTCATTATGACGAAGCGCTTAACTCATTTATGCATTTGCTTGATTTACATACTCTGGATGGCGAATTAAAACTGTCTGCAATGAAGGCCTCCGAGCGTGATTTTGTTGAAGATGCAATGCGAGCAATA
The DNA here is from genome assembly GCA_026197015.1 of Gammaproteobacteria bacterium. Taxonomy (GTDB): domain Bacteria; phylum Pseudomonadota; class Gammaproteobacteria; order SZUA-229; family SZUA-229; genus SZUA-229. Next base: position 7,479 of record JAPHRB010000163.1, read on the forward strand.
AATCTTAGTTTTACATATCAGGCTGGCCCAATAAGTGTGCATGAGTATTTTTCTGATAAACAGAAGCGTGTCTATGAATATAATATTTACGCTTCTTTAGCTATGTTTTATAAAGACAAGAAACAATATTCTGATGCAGTAAAAACTTATCGTCTATTCGTCTCAACAAATGAGCTGCACCCAAAATCACCAGACTTTTTACTGGAAGTTATTAATATATATGAGCAGGGCGGGTTCCCTGACCTGTTGTTAGATGCTAAAAAGAATTTTGTACAACGATATAATATTAAAAATTCGTATTGGGGTTTATACGAAAAAAGTGAAACTTATATTCAGTTAGAGTCTTTAAAAACTAATTTAAATCAACTGGCAAGTCATTATCATTCTTTAGCTCAGCAATCAAAAAGTAAATTACACTACCGGGAGTCTCAGCGCTGGTATCGTACATGGATCGACTCTTTCCCTAATGATTCAAAGGCATGGGAAATGAATTTTCTGTATGCTGAAATATTGAATGAAGACAAACAATATGAAGCTGCTGTTTTGCAGTATGAAAATACTGCTTATGATTATAAAAAACATCCTAAGTCAGCAGTCGCAGGTTACGCTGCATTACTAATGTATGCGAAAAGAGA
>JAPHRB010000121.1 GCA_026197015.1 Gammaproteobacteria bacterium
ACACAAGTACCCCGGCGGTAAAACAGTTTGTATGCCTAACTCATACAACCATGCTAATGTCGCCACACCAATCTGACTAAACAAACGCTCAGAGCCACAACCAGGAAAATAAAATACAGCCTCGCTGTTTACATCTGTTTTATTCGGGTCACGTAAAATAGGAATCGTTTTATCATCCTCTATACCCAGCACCGAACGCATTGTGCCAGTGGGGACATTAGCCGGCATAGGTTTGCTAAAAAACTGTATAACCTGTTCTTTTAATACCGGTTTACCCGTTGTTGCTTTCGGGCGAGCTGATTTTTTACCTGACGACTTTGGCAAAACACCCGGTATTAATTTAAGCGTATTAAACACCAGCCGCTGGCCTATATAACCAGCTTGAATCAAGCCCGCACGCATTAATTTTATTTTTCCAGGTGACGTCATATTTAAATACGCCATGGACATTTTTGTACCCAGGTTCTCTCTACGTTGCCCCTGTTTTTTAAGTACGTGGCGCATTTTGATGGTCACTTCACCAAAATCGATATTAACAGGGCAAGGGTTTAAACAACGATGGCAAATAGTACAATGATCTGCCACATCATTCATTTCATCAAAATGCCGAATTGATACACCACGTCGAGTTTGCTCTTCATACAAAAAGGCTTCGGTGATTAGACCTGTTGCCAGAATTTTATTCCGTGGGCTATATAATAAATTTGCAGACGGCACATGAGTTGTGCATTCAGGTTTGCATTTACCACAACGCAAACAATGGGCGATATCATCGTTTATTTCACCCAGCTCACTTTCTTCTAAAATTAACGCTTCCTGTTTTAACAATCTCAATGAAGGCGTGTAAGCAGACTCTAAACCACCTGTCTCTCGCTGTAACTTTCCTTTATTGAAATAATCATTTGGATCAACTTTATCTTTATAACTCGCAAATGCATCTATTATAGAATCATCAAGATACTGCATCTTGGTCAAGCCGATACCGTGCTCACCGGAAATTACGCCATCAAGCTCACCCGCAAGCTCCATTATCTGATCTACAACACGCTCTGCCTCCTGCATCATACTGTAATCATTAGAGTTAACCGGAATATTGGTATGCACATTACCATCACCAGCGTGCATATGCAGTGCTACAAAAATTCGGCTGGATAGAACCTGTTCATGATTTTTTTCAAATTCTGTATAAATATAATTAAATTCATGACCACTAAACAAACTTTTTAAAGGCTCGTCTATTTCCTTTTTATATGAGATACGAACATCTGCATTTAACACTGAATGAATAACACTCTCTTCATCACTAAATGAAGGCGATGAAATTTCGTTTTCAAATAAATATTGTTTTAATGTTTGAAGATTACTGGAAAAATGATTAAGTATCGCGGCCCATCGCAAACGCGTCTGCTCTATTAAGTCTAATGCTTTTGCAAAACGCGGTGTTAAATACTTTAAAGATTCAGCGCCTTTTTCATTTAAAGATAACTGCTCATTACTGATATATTCTGTCAAACCATCTAACATAGCCAGTTTATTACTTATAGACTGATGTACATTAATAGTTTCTATACCCAGAGTATAATCAGCCAGCCTGTCTAGCGGGATAACAACATCTTCATTGATTTTAAATGCATTAGTATGCGCCGCGATCGCCGCCGTTCTACTACGCTCTGACCAGAAACTTTTTCTGGCCTCTGCACTAACCGCAATAAAACCTTCTGCATCACGGGCATTAGCCAGGCGTACAACATGTGAAGCCGCTTCGCTAACCGCCGACTCATTTTCTCCAACGATATCTGCAACCAATAACATTTTTGGCAAACAGCCCCTCGATGCTTTCGGACTATAATTTACAGCGCGAATATAACGGTCATCTAAATGCTCAAGCCCGGATAGTAAAACGCCGGGGTTATTATCAAGATAATCTTTTATTTCAACTATTGCGGGCACTGAACGCTGAAGGTCCTGGCCATAAAACTCAAGCGCAACCGTACGCGCATGTTGCGGCATTGTGTGTAATATGAAATGAGCCGATGTGATTATGCCATCACAGCCCTCTTTTTGAACCCCCGGTAAGCCACCCAGAAATTTATCTGTAACATCTTTACCCAGGCCCTCTTTACGTAATGAGCTACCCGCAAATACCAGTACTTCTGGCTCGCCTATCAACTGCTGGGTTTTAACATCAAAACAACTTACTCTAAATTTAACTTCTTCCTGCAGGTGAATTTTACCCAGATTGTGATTAATTCTTTCAACGTCTAACCAGTTACCATCAGCGGTTACCATTCTCCATGAAACCAGGTTATCCAGTGTTGTGCCCCACATTACGGCTTTTTTACCGCCGGCATTCATAGCGATATTTCCACCAATAGTGGACGCATCCTGAGAGGTTGGATCAACCGCAAAAACATGGCCGTTTTGCTCGGCAAGGTCAGACACCCTGCGTGTAACAACGCCTGCTTCTGTTCTCACAACCGGCACCGGTTCATTAACACCGGCTATTAATTTATGCTCTAACTTACCAATAGCCTGTAATTTTTCCGTATTGATAATAGCCGTATTTTCATAAAGCGGTACCGCACCCCCGGTATAACCCGTGCCACCTCCTCTAGCGATTAACGTTAAACCCAGCTCAATACAACGCCGCACCAGTAGAGGCACCTCTTCTTCTGTATCCGGCGTTAACACAACAAAAGGAAATTCCACACGCCAGTCAGTGGCATCAGTTACATGACTTACCCTGGCCATACCGCTAAAGTCGACATTATCTTTACTGGTGATTTTTGATAGAGACTTAAGCGCTTTAACACGTAAGGCATTTTGTGTTTCAAACCAGTTTGAGAAAGTTAATACAGCACCGCGTGCGGCTACAGCCAGCTCTATGGCTTTCTGATTTCCATTTGCACGTTTTTCAATCTGCTCTATACGATGATTTAACGCTGATATCAGCTGTTTACGTCGACGACGATTTTCTAATAAGTCATCCTGTAAAAACGGGTTTCTCTGCACCACCCACATATCACCCAGCACTTCAAATAACATTCGGGCCGAGTAACCCGTTTGGCGCTCACTCCTTAACTCATTAATAAGCAACCAGACAGGCTCACCAAGAAAACGGATGATAATTTCACGGTCTGAGAACGAAGTATAGTTATAAGGTATTTCGCGAATTCGGGTATTAGCACTCATTCAGGGGAGACTGCCAGATATTTATTAATGGAGAAAGATTCTAGCATAAAAGACGCCTGCTTTAATCTGTAAATAACGACTAACTAATATGGCTTTTGATATAGAGATATTAAACCTTTATTTCAGGCATAAAAAAACAGGGCCGAAGCCCTGTTTTTTCTCAAATTAAAATCGAGTGATCGATTAGAACTTGTGACGGATACCAAAAGTAAGCTGCTCTTGACTAGCATTATCGTTACTTGCATCATCACCGTAACCAGCATAAACATTAGTACGCTTGCTCATTTTATGGTTATACATTACTGCGTAACCCATGTCGTCAGCAAGATCAACATCGCCTAAAGTAACAGCAACATTATCGTTGTCGTTTACTTGATAGTTAAAGCTAGCAAATACTATGTCGCTACCAACTACATCTTCTACAGACTCATACTGTAAACCGAAAGTCATAGCGTCCATCTTGTAGCTACCACCAACTTTGAAAGCAGCTTCTGAATCGCCTATAGCAATTCCACTACCATTACCTGTAGCACTACCCTGCACATCTAAGTAATCAACATAAGCAATAATCTGCTTAGTTTTATAATGAACACCTAAACCCATAGTTTCATCATCAGCACCAGAGATTGTGTAGTTGAATACTACACTCATTCCACCCATTTTAGGAGAAACATACTGTAATGTGTTAGTACTACGACCACCATTCTCACCAGCACCACCGTGCAAGCCAGACTGAGTACCCATGAAACCACGACCTTCTAACTGTGTGCGGTACATTGGGTCAATCTTGGCACCACTTATCTTGTAGTTATTAGACATAGTACCGAATTTAACTGTACCCATAGCGCCTTTTAAACCAACCCATTGGTCTCGATCAGTCAGTGCGCCGTTTGATGCACGCTCTGAAGGATCTACCTGAAATTCAATTTTGAATAGAGCAGTCATACCACCGCCCAAATCTTCTTTACCTTTAACACCAATAGCTGATGTATTACTGTTCATATCAAGATTATCATTCACTGTAGGATCGTCAAATGATGGAGAATCAATACTCAGGTGAACATTACCGTAAACGGTAGCATCAGCTTGAGCGGCTAAAGGTGAAACTAATGTTGCTGCAACTGCAGCTACTAGGAAACGTTTTTTCATTATGCAAGACTCCTGCATTTGTAGTTTATTGTCATAGCTATAACTTTCTGTGTGGTCAAACAAAAAATCTAGTGTATTTATATACATTTATGAGATTTAGTCAACCCCCTGAACTAAAATAAATAGATAAATAGTCCTATAAAAATAGGACTTTAACGTTCATTTAAAAAAAAATAATTTCAAAAATAAAATTAAAAGCACTTTTTAAAGCTTCTATTTATGTTTTTTATTTAGTAATTTTATTTTGTTGATTAAGTTACATCTTTAAAATTAAAGATGAAGTATCTGGTTCACAAACTGACACATTTTTTTAATCAGGGAATTTTTCCTGCCTGATGCAAAAACTAAACAGGCATTTAATGTTTTTATTTAACTGACATTAACGATCACAAATCTTCTGATAATAGATTCACTTTTCTAGAATTTATCGCACTTTTAGAACCATAAAGCTTTTATCTTGAATTTTGCCCGCAATGTAAATAAATTATTAAATACTTATATATATCAGATTGCTCTACTTTCTATTGCAACTTTTTTTATTATTCTTTCTCTACACCTGAACGACATACCTCTCATACAGGACACGCTACAACAAACATTCACCTTAAATCATTAATATAAATCAAATATATCTGCCTCTAGTTAAATTTAAGCACAAAAAAAGCCGGTCAATGACCGGCTTTTTTACATTAAACTTGCTCTGGCCGCAGCCATAACAAAATATTAACGTTTCGAGAACTGAGTTGCGCGACGAGCTTTACGCAGCCCCACTTTCTTACGTTCAACTTCACGTGCATCACGTGTAACAAAACCTGCCTTACGCAGTGCTGGACGTAAACTTTCGTCATACTTCATCAGCGCACGTGTAATACCATGACGAATTGCACCAGACTGACCAGTATCGCCACCACCTTTAACTGTAATATTGAAATCAAACTTGTTGTCCATTTCAACTATACCTAGTGGCTGCTTAACAATCATAATTGAAGTTTGACGACCAAAGAATTTTTCAATTGGAAGGCCATTAACCTTAAAATCACCACTGCCTGCAGTCATGAATACTCGAGCGCTTGAAGATTTGCGTCGACCTGTTGCGTAATATTGAGTTTCTGCCATGAGATATCTCTACTTTAAATGTCCAGCACTTGTGGCTGCTGGGCTGTATGTTGGTGTTCCGGGCCGGCATAAACTTTTAGCTTACGGTACATAGCGCGTCCCAGTGGATTCTTAGGTAACATGCCTTTAACTGCTTTCTCGATTACCATTTCAGGTTTCTTATCGATCAGCTTATCAAAAGAGATTTCTTTGATACCACCTGGAAAACCAGTGTGGTGATAATACATCTTATCTGTACTCTTACGACCTGTTACTGCTACTTTTTCTGCATTTATAACTACTATGTAGTCCCCTGTATCAACGTGTGGTGTATATACAGGCTTATGCTTACCGCGTAGGCGGCGAGCAATTTCAGACGCCAATCGACCCAGAGTTTTACCATCTGCGTCTACTACGTACCAGTCACGCTTAACCGTTTCGGGCTTGGCACTGAATGTTTTCATGTTGTTAAATCCTAAAATGTTCGTACTCTACGAAAGGCGGCACATAATACAGAATTAGCTGGCGTGATTCAAGCACTAATCAGTATAAAGTTAACCTAATAATACGCGATACCAAACTGACAAGCCAATTTTAGCTTTATTACAGACAAAAAAAAGCGTGACAGGGGAGGTCACGCTTAAAAATTCTCTATATTTGAGAATGGAGGAGTCACTAAATATGAAAAACTATAACTTAGAATTCATAAGATAAGTATATTCTAATATAATATTTAACCAATGCAAGTCTTTTGTGAATTTTTTCACATTAGCAGCGCTCGGAATACCAGTAAAAACCACCATCAATTCAGATAAAACCTTATTGTACCGTGCTTTAACGACTCAAACCCTTAACCCGCAGGCATTTATACCAATCCCCTCTAGTTACTAAAATACCCCACTGATATCAGTCAGACTGTCCTGACTTTTTATTTATCAATAAGTAATCGACTTACTATTTCGTTTTTAATCAGGTGCTGCTCAATAATCTCATCTATATCTGCCTGATTTTGATAGCTGTACCAGGTTTCATTCGGATACACCACGATAACGGGGCCCTGCCCACAACGATCCAGGCAACCTGCTGTATTTATTCTGACCTGCCCTTTGCCAGATAATCCCAGAGATTTTATTCTGGCTTTGGCATATGCTCTTAACTCGCTAGCCCCTGCTTGCTCACAACACCGTCGCCCGTCATTTCGCTGGTTAGTACAGAAAAAAACATGCTGTTGGTAATAACTCATCATTGAATACTCTTAATTTCTAACTATTTGAACATTATACAATGATAATATTACTCACAATGCGCTAAGATTAACCGCCATGAAAAGTTCAAGTAAATTATCAGACACTGACCTATGCGTAATGTGCGGCATGTGCCTGCCAAACTGCCCGACATACCAGCTCTACCAGACCGAAACGGAGTCCCCAAGAGGCAGAATAGCCCTAATTCAAGCGATAGATCAACAGCACACAAAAGTAGATGCCAGGGCTTTACTTCATATAGACCATTGCCTTAGCTGCCTGAATTGTGAAACCATTTGTCCTTCTAAGGTCCCCTATGGAAAAATAATTGATGATTTTCGAGATCAGTTTAATTCGTCTATAAAAAAATCTTACTTAAGCCGGGCGATATTAAAACAGTCCACAAAACCCAATGGCCTGGAAAATTTATTTAAGATTGCTAACAAACCCGTTATTAAACAGATTCTCCGCCTCGGCCCTTCAGGTTTAAAAACTACTGCATTACATACCACCGAAAACACAGCAGAAATAAAAACCTTTTATGCTGGCGCATATTCCGAAGCTGAAAATCGTCGTGGTGAAGTCACCCTGTTTACCGGCTGCATTGGGAAATCGTCTGACTACAACAGCATCAAGGATGCTGTTGTGATACTTAACAGCCTTGGTTTTGATGTTAATATTCCTCAGCAGCAATATTGTTGCGGGGCGCTACATCAACATAACGGGCAACAGAAACAGGCCAGTCAATTACTAATAGAAAACCAGCACCAACTTGAAAAACTAAAATCAGATTTTATATTATTTTTTAGCCCGGCCTGTGGCGAAAATCTGCAGCAGCTTGAAAACCTGGCCGTGTTCGATGTTCGCTCATTCATCCTGGGTGAACTGCAGCAGCAGGATTTATCTTTTAAAAAGCCAGATCAGCCTGTTGCACTACACGAAAGCTGCAGTCACAGAAACAGACTGAAACTTAAAACACTAAACTATGATTTAATAAACTGTGTGCCAGATGTGCACATATTAGAATCCAGCAATCCTTCACTCTGCTGTGGTGCTAGCGGCATCCAGTCAATTGATTACCCTGAACAATCTCAGGCTTTATTGCAGGCAAAATTATCAAGTTTTGAATTAACAAAAACAAATATACTCATTAGTGACAACATTGGTTGCAGCCTGCATATAAAATCATCTATATCCGGGTATAATCCCAATATTGAAATAATACACCCTGTTAGTTTTCTGGCTCGCCAGTTAACCATTAACAACCAACCAGAAACCGAAGTTACCCGTTAATGCGAAACCTGAACCCTATTGATCAGTTAATTGTGCAGTCTGATCATGCTCTACGCACTATTTTTGGCAAGCCAGCCACAACAGAGAGAGTTAACCCCTCTCAAGATACCGCTGAAAGCAAGCTCAACGAAACTGAGCGCAAGTTATCCTCCAGTCTGATGAGAGTAAATCATTCTGGCGAAGTATCGGCTCAGGCCCTCTATCAGGGTCAGGCGTTAACGGCACGTCTCGACACCGTAAGAGAAAGCATGCAACGAGCAGCGCTAGAAGAAAACGATCATCTGGCATGGACCGAACAGCGCCTGAACGAATTATCGAGCCAGAAGAGCCTGTTAAACCCTGTCTGGTATGGCGGCTCATTTGCTATCGGCGCCATCGCCGGTTTACTGGGTGATAAATGGAGCCTGGGTTTTGTTGCCGAGACCGAACATCAGGTAATAAGGCATCTAGATGAACACCTTGAAAAACTACCTGAAAACGACGCACGTAGCGAAGCTGTTCTTAAACAAATGAAAACAGATGAGGCGTTTCATGCAACGGTCGCTCTAGAGGGAGGTGGCGCAGAATTGCCATGGCCAGTTAAAAAACTGATGTCGGCGATGTCTAAGGTAATGACGACTTCGGCATATTATATTTAAAACACTTTATACGCGAAAGATACTAACCAGCTTCTAGCCAGCCTCTACCCAGTGGTCATGATCTTCATTTGCGAGTTTAGCAGGCTGTATATTTTCACCACCCACTTCCGCTGTCCACTGACTGATTTTTTTCAACAATAAATTTCTATCCACTGGTTTTTGCATATAGTCTTTAGCGCCCAGCTTTAAACCCCAGGTTTTATCAGATTCCTGGTTTGAACCACTGATAATAATAATAGGTATATGCCCGGTATCTGCCTGACGGCTTAAGTAACGAGTAGCCTGAAAACCATTAATCTCAGGCATCACTATATCCATCAGCACTAAATCAGGCTTAACATGGCGCGCCATTAAAATACCCTGCTTGCCGTTTTCCGCAGTATAGGTTTTTACACCTTCAGCTTTAAGCATTTTTTCCAGGGCAAAAAGTTGAGTGCGTGAATCATCAACAATGAGAATGGATAAACCATCACGGAGTGTTATTTGCGATGAGTTAGTGGTTCTATTGTGACCAAACCACAGGTTTAGAAGTTTGCTTTTCATTTTAGTGACAACCCATTTTACATTTAACTCTTAAGTTTAAGAGTAGAATCTTACATTTAACGACTAAAGTCTGAGATGAATTATACTACAGGAAACCCAATAGTAATAACCGGTCGGTTATGTTCATCTTTATGAGCACTAAGATGTAAATTTACGGGTTCTGGCTGACGCTGACCATGCAATGCATCATTTGATACACGATAAACCCGGAAGTCATACTCCAGATCTTCAAGTCGACCATGCAATGCACTCGCTGCCATAAACAATACGTGCCTCAGGCGTTGCAATACAGCCAGTTCGTCATAAGCACGACCCTCTTGCGCTATTAGCTCTACACAGTCTTCCCATACTTGAGCAGACATGAAAACAGGGCGCCTGAAATTAAACAGGCGAGCCGTGCTAGTAACGTCTCGAAGATCAGCACTCTGATCGTAATTTAACTGTATATTATCGTCTGTAAACATAGCTACCACGTTCGTCTACTCACCTGGATGCTTGATTGTTACCTGAGGTTTATTTTCTTCACTGGTGCTCGCTACGAGCTTCAACGTTGTTTGCTCAGGCCTGGATGTTTCGCCATCATTAGGGACACGGTGAATACTAAACTCACACTCTAAATCAGCAACGCGCCCATGCAGTGCACTAGAGGCCATAAACAGTACATGTCTGAGACGCTGCAATACAGCTAGCTCATCTATGTTTCTGCCATTTGTCCCAGTTAATTCGACACAGTCTTTCCAGACACGTTCTGACATAAAAACAGAACGATTAAAACTAAAAAGCTTTGCCGTGCTACTCACGTCCCTTTGATATAAAAGCTCTTCCTGAAACTGTGCATTACTCTGCATGTGAAATTCCACCAAATACCTCAATCGTGAATATAGTCTATTACTTAGTTCTAATAATCACTGTTAATCGGGTCACAAAAACAACTCTAAATCAATTCCTGTCACAAGTATGTAGGTATTTTTCCTAACTTAATCAAGGACTTTGATAACTAATCCAGATTTTATCTGATAAACGGTCACATTTAAGCTAATTTAAGGCTCATTAGCTTAAAAATCGACTGTTTTATTATAGCTTAACTAGATATCTCAATCTCTTCATGAATTTCTTTACTGAGAAGAATTTCCTCCAGTACATTATCAAGAGATGACTGCAATTCTTCACTATCTAACAATGACCGATTGATGTTTTCAACCCAGCCAAACAGTGACACTTTTAACTGCTGCTTATTATGCACATGCTCTTCAATATCAAATGCCAGACGCTGATATTCCTCTATTGTCGGGGTCAGCTTCAAGTCACTAAATAAAATATGAAGCGCTGCAAGCCAGTTACAATTTTGCTCATCCAGACCCAGCTCTAGCGCGGTCACTTTAGTTACTGCACGGTTACTTTCGCTAATCCACAATCTGAAAGAAACGCTTTGCAGTGAGTGATATAGAGGCTCATCAGAAATCAAAAAAACATTTAAATTTAATAAGTTAGCCTGATATTGCACATCACTGTAACGCCACACCCCTGATTGTAAAAACTCATATAAGCGAATATGGTTTAAAAACTGCGTGTGCTGCAACTGGTCCAGGATAAGAACGGTTCTCTCAGCTTCACTCTGCGCACAGGCTTCAGTTAGTATTCGATCCAGAGCCTCTATCGGAGGTTCTTCAATTATTTCTTCACCTTCCTGTATGCGAATAATCTGCGGCACGGGTTTGTCTTTACCAAACTCATAATAGAGCACTTGCGGGGCTTCTAATGCATTTGCCAAAGCATGAGCAAAAGCGGTACGCCTTCGACCACAATCACCATCAACATGCAAACAACGAATATGCTCAGTCGGATTACTTAAATAACACAGTACCGCATGGTCATAGCTTTCACTGGATGTGAATCCATGTTGCGATAAACAGGATTTAAGACCACCTTTAAATAGATACATAATTAAAATTTTCTGCCGATATGTTATGTTTACAACATTGCCGCACAAGTTAACTACATGCAACCCAAATTACTATAACTTGCAGATTAATAAACAATTATAACGGATAACCTTATGCCGGATAGTCGCGACCTGGAGCTTTTAATTCATGGGCATGTGCCTATTATTACCATCGAAACCCACGAAGAAAACCGCGCCCTGGAACTTATCACTAATGCTTCACGTAAAAAATTTCTACCTACATTCAAATGGACGGTAACTGATGGTTTACAGCGTCTTGATTTAAGCCTCGACCCTCAGCGCCATGTATCAGACCCACAGGATGGTCTGAAACATATCAAATCCTCTGCCTTGCAGGGTGTGTATATATTGCTCGATTTTGATCCTTACTTAAAAGACCCGGTCAACATTCGCCTTTTAAAAGAAATAGCGATGATCTTTGATGGTAACAAAGGCAAAATTATTTTACTCAGTCATCTGCTGAATTTGCCAGACAACTTACAATCCATGTCCTGTAATTTCTCTCTTAACCTGCCCTCTGCAAAAGTGCTTGAAAAAATGATTCGAGACGAGGCCCACAAGTGGCAGGCTTCAGAAAACCAGCGAGTTCGCACAGACAGGGAAACGCTTGACAGGCTTATTCAGAATCTTTCAGGTTTAACACACAGAGACTCTAAACGTTTGATTAGAAACGCCATTATTGATGACGGGGCTATTACCGAATCTGATTTACCTGGCGTTATGCAGGCAAAATATAAATTACTTAACCGCGATGACGTGCTTTCTTTCGAATTTGAAACCGCACATTTTTCTGAACTGGCCGGTATGCAAAAATTAAAAAACTGGCTTAAACAACGCCAGTCTATTTTTACCCAGGATTCAAAAACAAAGCTGGACGTACCAAAAGGAATTTTATTGTTAGGCGTTCAGGGTTGCGGCAAAAGCCTTGCTGCTAAAACCGTTGCCGGCATCTGGGGCGTACCTTTACTACGTCTTGATTTCGGCCGCCTGTATGACAAATATGTTGGTGAAACAGAAAAAAATTTACGCCAGGCATTACACACTGCCGAGGTTATGTCACCTTGCGTTCTGTGGATTGATGAACTGGAAAAAGGCATTGCATCCGGTAATGACGATCAGGGCACATCAAAACGTTTACTAGGCTCTTTATTAACCTGGATGGCAGAAAAGTCTGCAAGGGTATTTATTGTTGCAACGGCTAACCAGATCGATACACTACCGCCAGAATTAATTCGTAAAGGTCGTCTGGATGAAATATTTTTCGTTGATTTACCCAATACACTAAACCGCTCAGAAATTTTTAAAATTCATTTTGAAAAACGTGAAATCAATTATTCTGAAATAGATTTTGATCAGGTAGCCGAAGCCAGTAATGGTTTTTCAGGGTCTGAAATTGAGCAAGCAGTGGTATCTGCAATTTACAGCTGTCACGCTACAGAGACTCAAATAAACACTGAAATCATATTACAGGAAATAAATAATACTCGCCCACTTTCAGTTGTCATGGCAGAACAAATTCAAAATTTACGCGCCTGGGCAAACCAAAGAACAGTACCTGTTGATTAGCTTTTTTAGAAAATCTGCCACGTAAAATTAAAAACGGCTAGACACCGTAAATCGTCTTCGCAGATCTCTTAATACAATAAATAACCAGGGCCAGAGAATAGCCCCTGTTAGCGCGGGTAAAAAATACAGGCCAATGTCGGGCGCCTGGCCTACTATACCGCTCACCCATAACACCATAACCTGTTTAACAAGCAACAACAGCATCACGACCAACGCCTGTTGTGCCAGTGAAAACACACGAATGCGCTGATACTGAGTACTAATAACAAATACCACAAGCACCAGACCTAATGCATGCTGACCGATAATAGCCCCCTGAGTCACATCAAGTAAGAGCCCTACAACCCAGGCCATGGTGACACCAATGCGTTCCGGCATTGCCAGGGCCCAGTACATAAGCACCAGAACAACCCATTCTGGCCTCGCATACTCTAACCAGTCAGGAAGTGGCCACATACCCAGCATCAGGGCAATTATAAGTGTTGGAATTACAATTCGAAAGCAATTCTGAGAGCGCATTATTTTTTCACAGCCCTAGATTCATCGTCAACTGGTTTGGTAATTACAACATCTTTAACCTGCATCTTATGCCATACCAGTAAAACCTCTCGACTCCTGTCCAGGTGCGCAACCGGCTCGGCTAAAACAGTTGCAAAAGACTCACCTGCAGCCCTCTCAATTGAGGTTATACGCCCCACAGGATAATTGGGTGGAAAACGCCCACCCAGACCTGAGGTAGTAATGACATCACCAATCTCAAGATCTGCATTATGAGGAATATAACGCAACTCAAGCAACTGTGAATTACCTGTTCCAAACGCCGTACTACGTAAACCACTACGACTTACCTGCACCGGGATTGCATGACTCGGATCAGAAATTAATAAAGCAGTAGAAGAAAAAAGTCCTAGATGTACAACCTGCCCCATAACACCCCAGGCATCAATAATAGGCTGCCCGATATAGACTTCTTTATTACGGCCCTTATTTAAAATGACCTGTTGTTTATAGGGGTCTAAATCAATCGCGAGAATTTCAGCCACTAAAACCAGCTCACCGACTTTTGGCTGAGCACTTAACATCTTTCGTAATCGATCATTTTCGTTTTCAAGCACGCTCAATTTTTGCAAACTAACCTGTGCTCGCAACTGCTGCTCCTGTAACTTGCGATTATCATCAAGCAACTGCTGACGGGAACTCAGTGACTTATCACCCCAGTCAACCAGTTGTGAAGGCAAATTAATGGTATATCGAAGCGGGTAAACAACATAACTTTCAATAGCGTCACGCACTGTTTCCAGAGCTTGCCAACGATGATCAGCTACCATAACAACGACAGAGGCTATCACCAATAAAATGGTGCGTAATGTAACTGATGGACCTTGTAAAAATAATGACTGCATAAAACGGCATTAAGCCCAATGTTTAAAAATGATTATTCACTTAAAAAAAAACGAATTATAAATTCGTTTTTCATTTTGTAATTTGTATTCCAGCAATGATCTGAACAATGTTAATTATTGTTCATATTGCCTCTGTGTGTTTCCATATCGAGGCGAAAAATGTGAGTTTACAAGTGTAAATGTCCATTTTCTAACGAAGAGCTGGGCGCTCACACTAGAACAATACTAATTATTGTTCTGCTTGCCTCTGTGAGTTCCCAGATCAAGGCAGAAAATGTGAGTTTACAAGTGTAAATGTCCATTTTCTAACGAAGAGCTGGGCGCTCACAGAGGCAAGCAGGACAATAATTTATTCGATTGCGAAGAAATCCCCGCCATGCTCGTCTATCAGTTCTAAAACTCGACCGCCGCCACGAGCAACACAGGTTAAAGGCTCTTCTGCCATAATTACCGGCAGGCCAGTCTCTTCCATTAACAGGCGATCTAAATCGCGTAATAAAGATCCACCACCCGTTAATACAATGCCTCGTTCAGCGACATCCGCACCTAATTCCGGCGGTGTTTGTTCTAATGCAGTCTTTACAGCGCTAACAATGCCATGCAAGGGCTCCTGCAGGGCTTCAAGAATTTCATTACTGTTCAGCGTAAAGCTTCGAGGAATACCCTCTGAAAGATTTCGACCTTTCACTTCAATTTCCAGTAAATCTTTACCCGGGTAAGCAGAGCCTATCTGATGTTTAATACGCTCGGCAGTGGCTTCACCAATGAGTGTTCCATAGTTACGACGCACATATGAGATAATTCCCTCGTCAAAAGTATCACCACCAATACGAACAGATGCCGAATAAACAATACCATTTAAAGAAATAACCGCAACTTCAGACGTACCACCACCAATATCCAGCACCATTGAACCACGCGGCTCATCAACGGGCATCCCCGCACCTATGGCCGCAGCCATAGGCTCTTCTATTAAATATACTTTACGCGCACCGGCTCCGGCTGCCGATTCTTTAATCGCTCGCCTTTCAACCTGAGTTGCACCGCAGGGCACACAAATCAAAACTCTTGGGCTAGGTCTCAATAATGCACTTTCGTGTACCTTGCGAATGAAATGCTGTAACATTTTTTCTGTAATATGAAAATCAGCGATAACGCCATCTCGCATTGGACGGATAGCGGTAATATTTTGCGGCGTACGGCCGAGCATACGTTTTGCCTCATGACCATAAGCCTCAATTGCTTTAGCACCATTACCGTTTCTATCCTGACGAATAGCTACAACCGATGGTTCATCGAGAACAATACCGTTACCCCGTGCATAAATCAGCGTATTTGCTGTGCCCAGGTCAATTGATAGGTCATTTGAAAACATGCCGCGAAAGCGTTTAAGAAACATTCGTGTATTAACTCATTATTTTTTGAAATATTATTAAAGTCAAAAGCATAACTTTAGACCTTACTATGGAATTTAGCGGTACTCTATCAATGAGCACCCATTAGCACAAGTATAGCAGTGGCTTAAACACGCATAATATGCTAATTTTGCGCGGTTTTTAACGCATTTGATGTTTTCCGATTGCAAACCTGGAATTAACACCAGATCTAATCGATATTGATGCCACTTAATAACATAAACTCACGTGGAGAATAATATGTCATTGGGACCCGATGATGTGAAAAGCATTGCGCATTTGGCGCGACTCGAAATAGATGAAAAAAATATCGAGGAATACGCAAATAGCCTGTCCAGTATTCTGGATCTGGTTGAAGAAATGAACGCTGTTGATACAACCGGTATTAAACCAATGGCTCACCCCATGAATGTATCACAACGCCTGCGAGCAGATGAAGTATTAGAAGTAAACCAGCGAGAAGAATTTCAGAAAATTGCGCCTAAGGTCAAAGATGGCCTTTATCTGGTACCACAGGTAATTGAATAAGGTGTTTTTTCGCCACAGAGACACTGAGCACACAGCGTTTTTTGAAGTTGTTGCGCCTACGGCGCAGCAACTAAAACCGTTTTTTTCTGTGACTCTGTGACTCTGTGGCAAATTTTGAAAGAAAAACAAAACTAGAGACAAGCTATGTACCACACTAAAACACTGAGCGAATTATCAACCATGCTCGAAGCAGGTGACGTCACCTCCGTGCAACTGACAGAGCACTTTTTACAGCGAATCAAGGACTTCGATTCTCAGTTAAACAGTTTTATAACAGTTACAGAAGAACAGGCATTAAGTGCTGCGGCTGAAGCCGATAAAAAACGTAAGGCAGGTAATGCAGGGCCTTTAACCGGTATCCCATTTGCTCACAAAGATATTTTTTGCACCAA